>CANGGG010000043.1 GCA_947453415.1 Bacteroidota bacterium
ACATCTGGTGTTGCTAGTTTTTCGGTATAACGTTCATTGCGATGCATCCAAGTAATTGGCGTTTTATCACCTTTTTCTGCTATTAAATCAATGGCATATCTACTTAAAGGTTCCAACGGATCGTCATTAACTTCTGAACCTTCCACTACAGGAATGTATTCATCTAATAAATGAATCATAAGCCTGGCAATCCTCGTTTTTGCTTGTCCGCGTAAGCCTAATAAAATAATATTATGCTGCGATAAAATGGCAGTTTGCAATTGCGGTAAAACAGTCTCATCATATCCTTGAATTCCTTCAAATGGATTGATTCCACCTTTTAAAAATGCAATCAAATTAGTACGCATTTCCTCTTTTACACTTTTGGGTTTATATCCGCTTGCTTTTAATTGTGCTATTGTTTTTATGTTCATGTTTTTTATTGCTGCTGGCTGTTGGCTTTTGGCAACTAGCTTTGCTTTTTTTTATTTATAATAATTTTCTTCCTAATATAATTTTGCTAGAGGCTAAAGGCTAGGAGCTAGAGGCCCTTACTTCACCGCTTTCCGTTTTCCGCGTTCAAAGTCTTCAAATATAAAATCGCCTAAACCATTTAATCCGCTAAAGTATGCTTTGCCATTATTTACTTGGGTAAACTCTCTTACAAATTGCTGCAAATAAGGATCGGTAGCAATCATAAAAGTAGTAATAGGAATATTTAATCTCCTAGCTTGTGCTGCCATGGTTAAAGTTTTATTGATTACTTTTCTATCCAAACCAAAACTGTTTTGATAGTAGCCATTGCCTTCTTTCAAACAAGTTGGCTTGCCATCGGTAATCATAAATATTTGTTTATTGGCATTTTTTCTTCTTCGTAAAATATCCATGGCTAACTCCAAACCTGCATATGTATTGGTATGGTAAGGACCTACTTGTAAGTAAGGTAAATCTTTTACTTCTATGGGCCAAGCATCATTTCCAAAAACTATAATATCTAAAGTATCTTTTGGGTATTTTGTTTTAATTAATTCGGCCAATGCCATGGCTACTTTTTTAGCAGGCGTAATACGATCTTCACCATATAATATCATACTGTGACTAATGTCAATCATTAATACTGTAGATGTTTGAGTTTTAAAATCACGTTCCCGAATTTCTAAATCATTTTCGGTTAAATTAAAGTGTTCTATTCCATGATTTACTTGTGCATTATGCAAACTTGCGGTCATGTCTATTTGGTCTATATGGTCGCCAAAACTATATTTACGAATATCGCTATTGGTTTCATCGCCCATGCCGGTAAACTTTGTTTTGTGATTACCAGGACCACTTTTTTTCAATTTGCCAAATACCTCTTCTAAACTCTTTTTCCTGATGGTTTGGTTGGTTTTCCCGGTTGGAGTAAAATCGCCATTCACAGCATTTTCTTTTACAAAACCTTTGTCTTTTAGGTCTTGAATAAAATTTACCATGCCATATTCATGATTGGTAAAATGATGTTTCCTGTCTACTTCATTCATCCAATCTAAAGTTTCGGCTACGTCACCGTTTGTATGTTGCATCATTTGCAAAAATAATTCTAGCATTTGATCAAATAAAGTACCTTTGGTATTATTGGGAATATATTTTGAAAATAAAAAACCTTTCATGATAAGTGTTTACTAATGGTAAAAGTATATATAGTAATTCAAAAAAAGGCTATTTTGTTTTAAATAAATAAAAAAATATTTTCTCACTTTATAATCAATCATATAAATACTAAACCGACTAAAACTTAAACACTTTAAACTTAAAACTTAAACACTTTAACACTTAAAACTTAAACACTTTAAACTTAAAACTTAAACACATACATTTGCCCCATGCTTAAAACAATTTATACCACCGCATTATTATCAGTTATTTTTATTGCAAACGCACAACAAAAAGTTAGCGTAGCATTTTATAATCAAGAAAATTTGTTCGACACCATTAACGATCCAATCAAAAATGATGAAGAGTTTTTACCAGAAGGAAAATTCAAATGGAACACTGAGAAATACAATAACAAACTGACTCACATGGCACAAGTTATTGCCAGCATGAATGAAGGCAAAGGAGCTGATTTTATTGGTATGTGCGAGGTAGAAAGTATCAATGCTTTGGTTGATTTAAGCAAAAACAATCAGTTAAAAGGATTTGCTTACAAACCAATATTTTTTGAAGGTGAAGATGAACGAGGAATCGACAATGCCTTTTTGTACAAAAGTAGTTTAGTGAAAGCGGCTACAGGAAAAACTTTTGCTATTGACAGAGAAGGATTAGGTGGCGACCATACTAGAAATATATTATTGGCAGAAATTACTTTATTGAATAACGAGAAGGTATATTTCTTGGTAAATCATTGGCCAAGCCGCAGAGAAGGAGAAAACGAAAGTGAATTTAAACGTAAGTTTGTGGCCAGTGAGGTGCGCAGCATTTGTGACAACATTTATAAAACTAATTCAAAAGCTAATATTATTGTAATGGGCGATTTAAATGATGAGCCTACAAACTTATCGGTTATTACTTCGCTTGGTGCTACTGGCGCAATGTCAAGAACCAAAGATAATTTATTGTTTAACACCATGTATGCTTTGGCAATGGACGGACAAGGAAGTCACAAATACCAAGGTAAATGGGGCATGTTAGACCAAATTATTATCAGTGCTAACTTGTTGAATGAAAAATCGAAAGTGCAATATGTAAAAGAATCAGCGCAAGTTTATAAACAAGATTTTATGTTAGAAACTGCTGAAAAATATAAAGGCAATCCTTTTAGAACTTTTGTTGGCAACAAATATTTAAACGGCTACAGCGACCATTTGCCTGTGATGATTTATTTGAATATTGGAAAGTAGGTTATTTGTTGATTTATTGATTTATTGATTTATTGATTTGTTATTGGAATAAAAAACTGTCAATCGTAATTCTCAGCACACCAAAAAAAATATTCAATGTTACCATCAAAATATAAACTTAATGAATTTATTAGACTTAGTATATAATCAAAATATAAACTTACAAAACACCAATAAAACTGATTGTATTTTTATGCTGGCATTGAAAGAAAACTTGCAAAACCATGTACATTCATTTCATGCTGCTGCTATATTTTCATTGGCGGAAGCCACCAGCGCACAGTTTTTAATTAATACCTTTAAAATTTTTGAAAATACGGTAGTTCCATTGCTAAGAGCAACCAACACAAAGTATAAAAAACCTGGTTTAACAAATATATATGCTAAAGCAATGTTGATGAATGAAACCAAAGAAGAAATAATTACCCAATTGAATAATAAAAAACGTGCTTTGGTAACTATAAAAGTGGAGGTAATAGATGAAGCAGACTTTATTATATTTACAGGAACTTTCGAATGGTTTTTAATTATGAATGCATAAAAAAAGGCACCATCAATATTTTATAATTGATAGCACCTTTAAGTAATCAAATCAAGTAAATTATGGTTAGTTCTTTAAAAACTTAGTGTAATAAATTTGATCTTTTACTTCTATTTTCACTAAATACATTCCATTGTTCAAATCGTTAATTGGAATAATTTGCTGTTGGTTTAATAATGCTTTGTATACTTGCTTACCTGTCAAATCAACCAATGTTAACATACCATCAATGTTGCTAACAATTTCAATTGTTATAAAGTCTTTGGCTGGATTTGGATAAACTTTAACAAATGAATTAGCCAATAATGTTTCAACGGCAGTATTCGTTATCACAATTTGTTTTGATGAAGTATCGGTACAGTTATTTTTATTTTTAGCAATTAATTTTACCGTATAATTCCCGCTTTTATTATAAGTAAACGAAGTATTATTTAACAGCGATGTTGAATTATTGGCATCACCAAATAACCACAAACTACCGGTAGTATCGGATGACAAATTGGTAAACACTACTTTGTTTTTATTTACATTATTACTGTCTGTTTTAAAATATTCAAAACTGAAATTAGCAATTGGTTTTGGATAAATAGTTAAAGTAACTTCGTTCGATGAATCACTGCAATTTGAAATGGTATCTGTTACAATGGCTTTAACTGAATTAGTTGTATTTACTGTAAACATATTGGTAAAATTAATCACCTCTGAACTTCCAGCATACAAAAGTTTTCGCGTTGGAATAATTTGATAATATTGAAATAAATGCGAGTTAGTACCTTTTGCCGCTCTGGCATCTATGGCTTCCCCTTGACAATAAGTTGGAACAAACTTATCGGGAACCAAATTAGGTTTGATTGGACTAATATTCCCTTTTATAACAAAGGTAGAATCTACTATTGGACAAACATTATCAGTGCTGTCTTTTACTTTTATTCTTACTATATTATTGCCATTTTTGGCATTAAATGTATAAAGTTTATTGCGACTGTAAGTCGATACTATACTTTCAAACTCATACTGAATGATATAATTTGGATTTGATATATTAGTTAATTCAATGGTAGAAGGCATGCTTGTATTCAAACTATTGATGCATATATTTTTATTGTAAGCATAAGTAACATTGATTGGATTACATCCATTGTTTACACATGTTTTAGTGCCAGTAATTCCCGCGCCACACGGACCAATTGCTTTTGCTCTTACCAAAATAGTTACCGATGAATTAGGCAACAAAGCTGTTACAGTATGCGATAATTGATTAGCTCCATTAGCATCGCTCCATGAATTTCCGCTATTTGTACTTACTTCATAATTACTAAATCCTGCAACTTGTAACCAAGTAAACTCTATGCTTGAAGTGGTACTAATGCCACACAAAACTACTGGTGCAGTAGCTTGTTCTTGAATTGAAATATATTTGTTTGGTAATGTATTGGTACAACCACTCTGAGTAATTTTTGGAGTTATTTTATAAATGCCAACCATGCTTCTTTTTAAAACAAACAAAGGATTAGTACTCGATTGTACAAGTGTATCATTTACAAAATACTGAGCAGTAAATCCACTTCCCGATAAGTCAAATACCACTGAATCGTTTTTACATATGGTATCATTTGTAGCAAACAATACTGATTGGGGAAGATTGGCTTTAAAGGGTTTTATAAAACTAGAATTAGCAAAGCAGCCCGTTGTATTAGTAACCCTTACTCGGTAATTTATACTATCAGCAACTTTAATTGACGATGTAGTAAAGTTTCCTGGAGTCCATAAATACTGTAGGCCAGTTCCTGTATTTGCCTGCAATGTTATACTATCATTGCTACAAATTGTTAAACCATTAGGCGCAGTAATAGTTGCTGTTGGTTTAGCATTAACTATTACATTTAAACTTGTTACTGGCGATGAACCACTGCTGTTAGAAGTAGTTAATCTAATTGTTTTTGTACCAGTGGTAGTATATACTACATATACATTTTGCCCACTACCAGTATTTGGATTGTTATTTAAAAACTGCCAGTTAAATGTAGTAGGATTATTGATTCCACTACCTGCCAAATATAAAGTATCACCCAAACATAAAGTTGTACTAGAAGGTGTAATTACTGCAGTGGGAAGATTTGTAACCTGACTGATAGAAAATGTTTTTAAATAAATTAAATCACCCGAGGTACTTGAATTTGCGTTAGTTCCATTAAATGCAGCATAAAAAGTTACGGTACCCGTACCAGAAATTGGTGCTGTCCAATCAAAAGTCCAAGATGAACTGTTACTCCCATTTTGTGAAATATACGTTTTACTTGAACTTGTTTGTAAACCAGTTCCCGTGCCTGCAGCAATTATTCCTGCCATTGCATTAGAGGAATTTAAACTAGTAAGTTGAAATCCATTTTTACTTGTAGCTGCCGAATTTCCATTAAAAGTTAATGTATAGGTAGTTCCTGGAATATATCCATTCGTGGGCAAACCAGTTAATGCAATTGAACTCCATGCTGTTCCACTTGTAATTGCCGAACCTCCGTGACAAGATGTACAGTTTCCATTTCCGGGATCGCCTGCATTAGCCGCAGGTGGATTACTTGAATAAGTATAAACAGTTAATGATAATAAGCATATTGCCGATATAATTATCATTCGATAGATTGTATTTGTTTTTATCATATTATTAAAAATTTTGTTTTGCAAAATTATATAAATTAAATATTAATTAAAAAAATGCTTTGTCATATTTTTCAAATTTAACTTTATATCTTAATTCCATATATTAAAATAATTAATACAAACAAACTTTATACCTTTGTACGTGGTTTAATTACAGTAAGTAAAAAAAATACAAAATGCAAGAATCAAGTAGTCAAAACAAATGCAAAAAATACACCAATTAATTCTTACTGCCGATGGTTCTCATACTTTATTTCATGAAGCATTGAACGAAACATATCATTCAAAAAATGGAGCGTTGCAGGAAAGTTTGCATGTGTTTATTCAAAATGGATTGGTTGACTTTTTAAATAAAAATCCAATAGAAACCATCCATATTTTTGAAGTAGGATTTGGAACTGGCTTAAATGCTATTCTTACTTTAAAGGATGCCATGACTAGAAATATAAAAATTAATTACACTTGCATCGAAGCTTTTCCATTAAGGATAAACACCATCAACCAATTGAATTATTTGAATGAGGAAAATGATATTTTAAAAATCTTATTTAATAAAATGCACCTTTGTAATTGGAACGAATGGATTGAAATCAATGAACATTTTTCTATTTATAAAATGGAAAACAAACTGGAACAAATTACAACAAACAATTTATTACAAATTAGTAATCCATTTGACATTGTTTATTTTGATGCATTTGCTCCAGATAAACAACCTCAACTTTGGACTACCACTATTTTTAAAACGATATTTGACACCATGAAAATTGGAAGTATATTGGTTACATATTCAGCAAAAGGTGATGTAAAAAGAGCTTTACGCGAAGCAGGTTTTATTGTAAAAAGATTAGCCGGACCAATTGGAAAAAGGCATATGCTGTGCGCAAGAAAGCAGCTGGCTGCTGGCATCTAGCAACTGGCTTATTTATAAATGAAAGTATATATATTTACCAAAACAAAAAGCTAGAAGCTAGTTGCTAGAAGCTAGAGGCAAAATAAAAAAATGCAAATAAACTATCTCATCATCGGACAAGGATTAGCTGGAACATTATTGGCTAAAGAATTATTAGCAACGAACGAAAGTTTTTTGATAATTGATGCCTTTAAAGAAAGTACTTCTACCAAAGTAGCTGCCGGAATGTACAATCCAATTAGTGGCAAACGAATGGTAAAAAGTTGGAATGCGGATGAATTGTTGCGCGATACTTTTGAAGCTTATCTTTCGTTAGAAAAACTGCTTGATTGCAAGCTATTATTCAAACAAAATATTTACCAATTATTTGGTTCGGTGAAGGAACAAAATGACTTATCGAGCCGCATGGACAATGAAGATTTTTCGAAACATGTAAATTTATTTCCTGCCAAAGAACCTAATTTGAATGATGCCTTTGGAGCATTTGAAATTAAAGAAACTGGTTGGGTTTACACGCGTTTATTGATTGAAAAAATGCGCGCATTTTTAATTGAAAAATCAAATTTGATAGATGAAAAATTTGATTACAATTTATTGGAAAACATAGCAGGAAATTGGCATTTTAAAAACATCGTTGCCAAGCATGTTATTTTTTGTGAAGGTTATGAAAATATACACAATCCTTTCTTTAATTACTTACCATTTGTACTTTGCAAAGGCGAAGTGTTTACTATAAAATGTAATGATATAGCAAAAGATAAAATTATAAAAAAAGGAATTTACATGGTTCACCTACACGACAATATTTACAAAGTAGGTGCAACCTATGAATGGAACGATCTTACAGAAAAAACTTCAGAACAAGGCAAAGCTTTTTTAATTGAAAAGCTCAATGATATTTTAAATTGTGAATATGAAATCATCAATCATGAAGCCAATATTCGTCCTACTACCAAAGACAGAAAAGCCATTATTGGTGAACATCATGAGCATAAAAATATGTTTATTTTAAACGGATTAGGAACTAAAGGCGTCATGCACGCACCTTATTTAGCCAAACAGTTATTGGCTAATATTATCTTAGGAAATGAAATAGAAAAAGAAATAAATATTAAGCGATTTTACAAGTAAGTTGATGGTTGATGGTTGTCATTTGATAGACCATGGACGATGGACCATAGACCATAGTAGATAGACGATGGTTAATTGAAGTAGTGGGTTGATAGTTGATAGACCATAGACCATAGACGATGGATCATAGACCATAGCAGACAGACAATAGACGATGGTTAATTGAAGTAGTGGGTTGATAGTTGTTTTCCACGAGGACGTTGAACTTGTTGAAACGATTATATTTGGAAGAAAAACAAGAAACCAAAAGTCCCAGCGGGACGACCTTTTGGTAAAATGAAGTAAAAAAAATCTTTGTAAAATGTGGCTGAAATAACTAACTATTACATTTCTACTTTTTGAATCAATACAGCGTTCGCAGTTTTTATTTTTAAAATATACAAACCTCGTTTTAGTTTATATGATTTGTTTAATGCAAAACGATTGATACCAAAATCAACTTTCTCTTTTTGCTTAAAAACTATTTTTTCATCTGTTGATTGAATCGTAATCTCTACTTTCTGATTCATCATACTATTCAAACATACGTGCAAATTACTATCTGCTAAATGTACTGTTTGAATTAAACTATCATTGGTATAATAAGCTAACAACTGATGTGTTAATTTCATATCAGGAATTCCATATCCAATTAATTCATTGGCATGATAATATTGATTGGCACTTAGCGTCAAAGCTTGCTTTATTTCAAAAGGAGTTTTCATTCTGTTTCCCTGTAACAAACAAGCGGTGGCACCTGCTATTAAAGGCGCTGAATAAGATGTTCCATTTCCTTTAATAATTTTTCCATGTTCATTTACTAGCTCTACCGATTCACCTATTGTGGCAATTTCAGGTTTCACTTTATGGCGCTTTGCAAAACCAATAGAAGTAAAAGCCGCAGCTTTTTTATCAGCATTACAAGCACCAACACTTATAACTTTATCTGCATCGGCAGGCGTACAAATATATTCCCAAATTTTATTGCCTTCATTCCCGGCACTTACCACCACTAATATTCCATTGTTTACAGCAAAATTAGCAGCTTGCGCAATAATGGTTTTGTTACCGCTAAATTCCTTCTTTTTATGTCCAAATACTTTGTCATCAAACTCGGTATAACCCAACGAAGATGTAATGATATCAACTCCTAAACTGTCGGCTATTTCAGCAGCTTTTGCCCAATAATATTCTTCTATTGGATATTCCGACAAATTATTTTCAGTATTAAATAAATGGTAATTGGCTTCGGGTGCAGCCCCAACATATTTATATGGAACATTGGCAGCCATGCAGCTAACCACATTTAATCCATGTTCATCGTTATTGGTATAAATATTTTCATCGGCATTTACCAAATTGAAACTATTTTTAATATTGCTTTGGTTAAAAAATGTCAATTTATTTAAATTGTTAAAACCAGCATCAAACACAGCTATGTCAATTCCTTTTCCATTTAAATTTTGTTGATGTAATTTTTGGGTATTGGTAATCAATATTTGCTCCGTTGCTTTTCCATAATATAAACTAGAATCAAATGTTTCGTTTTTATCAAACCTTTGTTCCAACAAATTAATCCTATCGGCTAAGTTTATATTTTCCGACTTTTCTTTTACTGTGTCGTAACCTATTAATAAAACATCCTTGATATCTTTATTATGTTTTAAACTATCAGCCAACCCCGCATTGGCTATAACTACCATGCCATTGAACCATTTAAGTGAATACAAATAATTGGTAACAAAAGGCAATACCGCTTGAATATTCTTTTCACTTACGGGCAAATCATTGATAGTAATTGCTGGTAAATGAAACTTCATTCTTCTATAAAGGCATTTACGTGTAATAAAACTTTCAGGATTTATAGTGGAAAAATGAGCAGTATCTTTTTGCTTAAAGGAAACAAAATAATAATTGCCTTGCGCATGTATTTGCAAAGCAAAAACAACAAGAAAGAAGAATAAAAAAATACGAATTTTCATTGGTCAAAAATTAAACAAATTGAACCACATAGGTACATAGAAAACATAAAATTACAAAATGCTTAATGTCATGGTGAGCTTGCCGAATCCATACACGACCCTTCGGCAGGCTCAGGGTGACTTTTGGTTCAGGATCAAAGTTATGTTCTATAAAAAATACATGTTGTCATTTTTAGAAAAATACCTATTGTCATGGAGCTTGCTGTTCTTGTCAGTCTGAGCTTGCCGAAAACCTTACACAACCCTTCGACAGGCTCAGGGTGACATTGGGTTTAGGGTGAAAGTTGTTATTTATGAATTCATATTTTATTGATTATTTTTGGATAATACTTTCAATAATTCTATATCACCATCAATCAACGCTTCCTTCTTTTTTCTTGACCAGCCTTTTAATTGTTTTTCTCTTAAAATTGCTTGGTTTATATCAATATATGATTCTTGGTAAACTAAAACAAATGGTCTTTTATTATATGTATATGAATTAATATCAAGCCCAGATTCGTGTTGACTTAATCTGATTTCCAAATTGTTTGTAACTCCAATATAAAATGAATCGTCTGAACATTTAAGTATATAAACAAAGTAAGTATTCATTCATTTTATAATTTAACAATCTACAATTCAAAAACCTGTCCTTGTTCGGGCATTTCAGCTTTAATTCCAACAAAACCCAAACGCTCATTCATTAAGTTCATTTGTGTTTCATCGCCATGTACTAAAAAAACTTTGTTACATCCATTTTGATTGGTTTGATAAATGTAATTATAAATTTCATCTCCATCAGGATGTGAGCTAAATATATCGGTACTTGCTATTTTTGCCAATACACGTTTGGTTCTATTTTTAATGCTAATAGTAGATTGTCCATTTAACAAACGATAACCGAAAGTTCCTTCTGCACAATAACCAGATATTAAAATAGTAGAATATGGATTTTCAATATTATTACTCACATGTTCCTGAATTCTGCCGCCTTCTACCATTCCTGCAGCTGAAATAATTACACAGGGTTCACTGTAATACATCAATGCTTCGTGGTGACTTGAATCTTCTAGATATTCAATATCGTTATGTTCTAATAATGCTCCAAATTCCTTTTGAAATTGCGCAGCTTCTGGATTCAACAATTCCGCATGCTTTTCATAAACATGTGTACTTCTAATGGCCAAAGGACTATCAACAAATATTTTAACATACGGAATTAATCCTTTGCGTTTTAGCTGATTGATGGTAAAAACAATAGATTGCGTTCGGCCAACGCTGAAAGCAGGAATGATTAATCGGCCTCTTATATCAATACAAGTTGTAGTAATGTAATGTAGCATTTCTTCCTCTGCCGATTGTGTAATTTTATGTTTTCGTCCGCCATAAGTACATTCCGTAACAAGGGTATCAATGCCAGTTAAAATGGTTGCATCGTTAATAAGTTTAGAATTACTTCTACCCAAATCACCAGTAAATCCTAATGTTTTAATCGTTCCGTTTTCCTCCACTTCCATTTTTACAGAAGCAGCTCCCAACAAATGTCCAGCTTCTATTAAAGTAATTTTTACTTCTTTGTTAATGGTAAATGATTCATTGAAATTAGCCAACACAAATTGGTTCACCGTATCTTTTACTTGCGATGATAAATACAAAGGTTTCGAAACATTTCCTCGTTTGGTTTTCTTAGCAGTTCCTAATGCTTTGCGGTATTCCATTAACTGAATATTGGCACTGTCGTAAAGCAAAAACTCTGTTAGCTCGGCAGTAGCAGGCGTGCAAATAATGCTTCCTTTAAAGCCTTGGTGAACTAAACTGGGTAAATTTCCTGAGTGATCAATGTGTGCATGTGTTAAAATAACAGCATCAATATCAGCAGCGTTAAATGGAAAAATGTCTTCTTTATAAGTTGGATTGCGTTTTAATTCGTAATCCATTCCGCAATCAATAAGTATGTTATAACCGCTTTGTAAAGTAACAAGGTGCATGCTTCCCGTAACTTGTCGGGCGGCACCTAAAAAGGTAATTTTCATTAATTATATTAGTTCTTAGTTTTAAGTACAAAGTACTTCGTTGTTTGGTTGCAATTAAATAATAAAATATGACTTTAATGATGCATTTTTATAACAAATAACAAACAAAAAAGAAAAAGAGTTTTCTTTGATAAATAATTCTTCAAAAACTTAATAATCTCAAGCTAAAAACACTAATTTCGAACCTTGTAATCATGATAAAATAATGGAAACTCAAATACCAGCAAGTGAATTGATTTTAAATAGTGATGGCTCTATTTATCATTTACATTTAATGCCCGAGGATATTGCAAATACCATCATCTTTGTAGGCGATCAAGACAGGGTGCATGAAGTAAGTAAGTACTTTGACAAAATTGAAATCAAAAAACATAAACGTGAATTTTTTACGCATACTGGTTATGTTGGAAACAAAAGAATTTCGGTATTAAGTACTGGAATTGGCACCGATAATATTGACATTTGTATGAATGAAATAGATGCCTTGGTGAATGTGGATTTAACAAGCCTTGAAATCAAAAAAAATCATACTGCTTTGAATATCATTCGCATTGGAACTTCAGGTTCATTGCAATCAAATATTCCAGTAGATTCTGTAGTTGTTAGCGAAAAAGGTCTTGGTCTTGACAGCGTAATGCATTTTTATAACAGACAAGGAAATACCGAATTAGAACAATCAATAAAAGCGCAATTGGGTTATGAATTTCTGTATCCATATATTGAAAATGGAAGCACTGATTTAATCAATCAACTGAATCCAAATTATATCAAAGGAATTACTGCTACTTGTTGTGGATTTTATGCGCCACAAGGAAGATTTTTGAAAGCAAAAGGAATCAGTGATGACTTGATTAATAAACTAACAAATTTAAATGTTGGTGGCAAAAAAGTAACTAACTTTGAAATGGAAACCGCTGCTATTTATGGATTAGCTGGTGTTTTAGGTCACCAGGCTGTTTCAGTAAATTGTATCATGGCTAATAGAATTGACAATGTTTTTAGTAAAAATCCAACTAAAATAATTGATGATACCATTAAAGATGTGCTAGCTTCGCTTTAAATATTAATTATGAAGTATGAAGACCCGATAAATCAGGAAACTATAAAAAAATAACTTTGATTTCGCTGATAAGCGCAGAAAAACAAGATAAAATATTTGTGTAATCTGTGAAATCTGTGGGCAAAAAAGTTGTTGATCAGGAGACACAACTACGGATTAAAAATTACGTCATTGTGAGCATTTATTGCGAGAGCAATAACCGCAATCTCTAAAAAACAAACAGATTGCTTCGTGCCTCGCAATGACGATTAAAACTATAAAATATGAAATACATTTATTCAATTACCATCTTGTTTTTATTTTCTTGCACTTCGGGCAATGAAGACGAAGTAAAGTCATTACTTAATACCAAACTTAAAAACTGTAATAAGGTAATCATAGAAGCTTATCAAAACCGAGATACTTTTACAACTTTTACGCAAGATAAAAGTACCATCATTACTTTTAAAGAGTTAATGAACGGCCGTCAAGATAAAAAACTGGGATGCACACCAAAAGGTGGATTGATATTTATGCAAAATGATTCTGTTTTATTTTCAGCAACTACATCAAGCAACTGTACCCAATACAAGTTAAACGAAAAAACATACCAAACCCGCATGACACTCAGAGCAGGCTTGCTGATAGAAGAAGTGACAGAACGATTAATTAAAGAAAGAAAAAAATGAAAATATACGGAATAAAAAGCTGCGATACCATGAAAAAAGCTTTTACTTGGTTGAACAATCATGGCATTGAATACACATTCTTTGATTATAAAAAAGATATAATGTTAGAAGACAAATTCAACTATTGGCTTGGTAAATTACCATTAGAACAAATTGTAAATAAGCAAGGAACTACTTATAAAAAATTAACTGATTCACAAAAAGCTGCTATTTTAAATCCTAATACAGCTTTCGAAATTATTAAAGAAAATACTTCTGTTATCAAACGTCCGTTGATAGAAATAAACGACCAAGTATTTGTTGGGTTTAATGAAGTAACTTGGACTGGAATTTTTAAGTAATTATTCTTATTATTGCTTTAACAAATGAATAATTATTCTATCGAAAATATTGCCTCAATTATCAATGGATCCATTCTTTTAAAAAGCAATGGAAATGATAAAATTGCACATTTACTTTTTGATACTCGTAAAATAATATTTGCAGAAACAAGTTTGTTTTTTGCTTTAAAAAGCAATAAAAACAACGGACATAAATACTTAAACGATGCCTATGATGCAGGTATTAGAAACTTTATTGTTAGTGAACCAATGGATGTTTCAAACTTTGCAAATGCAAATATTATATTGGTTGAAAACACACAAATTGCATTACAAAAATTAAGTACGCATCACCGTAATTTATTTCATATTCCTGTAATAGGAATTACGGGTAGCAATGGAAAAACAATCGTCAAGGAATGGCTTTATCAATTGCTGAATCATCAGGTTAACATTTGTAAAAACCCTAAAAGTTATAACTCGCAAGTAGGTGTTCCATTAAGTGTTTGGCAATTAAATAATCAACATCAATTAGGGATTTTTGAAGCTGGAATTTCGGAACCGAACGAAATGCAAACGCTTGCTCAAATCATTCATCCAAGCATTGGATTGTTTAATTATTTGGGACATGCGCATAGCGAAGGTTTTGCCAACGATGATGAAAAGTTAAATGAAAAATTGCAGTTGTTTACAAATGTAAAAAAGTTGATTTATTGCGCTGATCAAAGTGAAGTTAAAACTGCCATTGACCATTTTGCTTCGCAACATTCAATCAATTTGTTTTCGTGGAGTAAACAAGGTGAAAAGGCACATTTCCAATTTACTGTTCACGTACAAAAAAACTTTAGTGAAATAACATTTAATCAATACAAAATAGGTATTCCATTTACCGATGAAGCTAGTATTTGGAATGCTTGTAGCTGTTTGGCATTGGTTTTAATGGTTCATGATTTACAATTGTTTTCTTTGAATTTAGATGCGGTTTTAGCTGGATTTAAAAACCTACAAGCAGTTGAAATGCGCTTACAATTAAAGGAAGCAAATAATAATTGTATTGTTATCAACGACAGTTATAGCAACGATATTGACAGTTTGAAAATTGCTTTGAACTTTTTATTGCATCAAGGAAATGGATTGAATAAAACATTAATTATTTCGGATATTTTCCAAAGTGGATTAATCGATTTAGATTTATGTACTCAAATCAATGAGTTGATAAAAGCCAATCAAATTACAAAGCTAATTAGCATTGGAAATATGTTTGAAAAGCATAAAGACTTATTTCAAGTAAACACCCTATTTTACCATAACACCCAAGAATTTATTGATGCTTTCAGCAGTTTAAATTTTGAAAACGAAATTATTTTACTAAAAGGTGCAAGGCAATTTGAATTTGAAAAAATAAACGCGTTATTAGAAAAAAGAGTGCATGAAACGGTGTTTGAAGTAAACCTAAATGCACTCACCAATAACTTCAATGTTTTCCGAAAACTAGTTGAACCAAAAACCAAAATAATGGCCATGGTAAAAGCTTTTAGTTACGGAACTGGAAGTTATGAAATAGCAAAAACATTGGCATTTAATCAAGTTGATTATTTTGCGGTAGCCTATGCCGATGAAGGTGTGGTGCTGCGCAAAGCAGGAATAAAAACACCTATTATGGTGATGAATCCTGAAAAATCGAGCTTTGATTTGATTTTAAAATATAACCTCGAACCAGCCATTTACAATTTAAGTATTTTAAATGATTTAATAAAATCCATCAACGGACAAGAAATTGGAATTCATATAGAACTAGATTCTGGCATGAAACGCTTAGGTTTTGATGAACATCAATTGCAAGATTTATTGTTGGTTTTGTCACATAATAATCACATTCAAATAAAAAGTATTTTATCACATTTGGCCGCAAGTGAAGCGCATGAACACGATGTCTTTACTCAAAATCAAATCGATAAATTTGATGCATTTTCTCAAAAAATAACTGTTGAATTTCCTTATAAAATTCTCAGACATATTTTAAATAGCAGCGGTATAGTTAGGTTTAAAAACGCACAGTTCGATATGGTACGTTTGGGAATTGGTTTGTATGGAATTGACCCCGCTTTGGAAATTCAAAAACAACTACAAGCCATTGGAAATTTAAAAACAGTTATTTCACAAATTAGAAATATTAGTGCGGAAGAAAGCATTGGTTATGGCCGTAAAGGCAGCGTTAAAAAACCTTCACGAATTGCCATAGTAGCCATTGGTTATGCTGATGGGTTAGATAGAAAACTAAGTAATGGAAATGGTTATATGCTGGTAAATGGAAAACAAGCTCCAATTATTGGTAGTATTTGTATGGACATGACCATGATTGATATTACTGAAATAAATTGCCAAGAAGGCGATGAAGTAATTGTATTTGGTGGCGAATTAAGCATTGAAATTTTAGCAGAAAAATTGGGAACCATACCTTATGAAATATTAACTTCCATTTCTCAAAGAGTAAAACGTGTTTATTACGCTGAATAAACCATGAATTTACCCGAAATTACTCATCAAAATATTGCGCAGCTTTTAAATAAAGAAGCCATTATTCATGAAACCATTTCACAAATTCAAAAAGATTTTGGAATGTATAGCATTGAAATAAATTTTGATGGAAATATTGAAACTGCCTATGAACAATTGATGAATCAACTTGGTACAGAAATCACAAACTTATTGGCAATGGATAAAAACAAACTGCAATCTATTTTATACAGAATTGACCTTTCAGAAATTGCTATCAAAAAATCCCTTCGACTAAGTTCTGGAACCGATATAGCAGAGAATACAGAAAAAGTAATTGCGCATGAAATCATTGTGCGTGAATTGAAGAAAGTATTAACTAGAAATTATTTTAAAAATATAGGGTAAAAATTCCACTAAAAATCTATTTTCGTTTCTTTATAAATCTCTAATTATCTATATGAATATTAAACATTACCTACTATTAAGCACTGCATTTTGTACTTTAAATGTGATGGCACAAAAGCCAAAAATGGAACAAAAAAAACCTACTACAAAACCGCCAATTGATAAATCAACCATGGATTTTGGTGTAAAACCAACGCATGATTTTTATAGATATGCCAATGGAACTTGGTTAAAAGAAAATCCTGTTCCTAGCACTGAAAGCCGTTGGGGAAACTTTAATTTAGTGGCTGAAAGAAACAATTTGGTACTAAGAAACACATTAGAAAATTTAGCGAAAACACCACAAGTTCCTAATTCTATAGAAGATAAAATTGCTACATTTTATAAATTATATGTTGATACCAATAAACGTAAAAGTGATGGTGTTACAAAAACAGATTATTATTTAGGAAAAATTGCTGCCATTTCAAACATCAATGAAATGTTTGAATTAATTGCAGAAATGCACAGCAAAGGTTTTTCTGGGTTGTTCAGATTTGGAGTATCACAAGATGCAAAAAATAGTCAAGTTTATATTCCGCAATTATCGCAAGGTGGTTTGGGATTACCCGATAAAGATTTTTACTTTAAAACAGATGAGAAATCAACCAAAATAAGAAACGAATATGTAGCTTATATTGGTAAAATTTTTAAAGTGTATGGCAATGATGAAGCTATGCAAAAAAACAATGCTGATTTAGTTTTAAAAATGGAATCTGATATTGCTTCAGGAAGCATGAACAGACTAGAAAGACGTGATCCAATTAAACAATATAACAAATATAAGCTATCTGATTTTACAGCAGAAAATCCCAATTTACCGTTCAATATTTATATTGCTAAAACTGGAATTATTAACTTCGATAGTTTAATAGTTGGTCAACCTGCATTTTTTAAAAACATCAATACACTCGTTCAAAAATATAGTATTGAAGAATGGAAAACATATTTAAGTTGGGGTTTTATGAACAATACAGCTTCATTACTAACGCTAGAATTAGAGCAATTGAGATTTGGTTTTTATGCCACTGTTTTAAGTGGAACCAAAGAACAAAATCCATTATGGAAAAAAGCAATTGCTGCTACGAATGGTGGTGTTGGTGAAATGTTAGGACAACTTTTTGTGAAAGAAACTTTTAGTCCAAATGCCAAACAACAAGTAAATACAATGGTTTCAAATATTTCTGATGCATTTGCAAATCGTTTGAAAAACTTAACATGGATGAGTAAAGAAACACAAGTAAAAGCAAATGCAAAATTGATAAGCATTACGCGCAAATTTGGTTATCCTGATAAATGGACTGATTTTTCAACTTTGAAAATTACCAATAGTTCTTATTTTGAAAATTGTATTGCAGCTAATGAATTTGATTATAAAGACATGATTTCAAAAATGGGCAAACCAATTGATAAAAATGAATGGGGAATGTTACCTCAAACAGTGAATGCGTATTACAATCCAATCAACAATGAAATTGTATTTCCCGCTGCCATTTTACAAACTCCTTTCTTTGATGAAAATGCTGATGCTGCTTTAAATTATGGCGCAATTGGCGCTGTAATTGGTCATGAAATTACCCATGGTTTTGATGACCAAGGAAGTAAATACGATGCCAACGGAAACTTAAATAGTTGGTGGACTGAAAACGACAGAAAACAATTTGATGCACGCACAAATGTGTTGGTGGAACAATTCAATAAATTTAAAGTAGCCGATAGTTTATATGTAAATGGAAAGCTAACTTTAGGTGAAAACATTGCGGATATTGGTGGACTAAGCATTGCATTTGATGCATTCAAATTATACTTGAAACAAAATCCAAAAGAAAATATCACTAAAGACGGATTTACGCCTGAACAACGCTTTTTTATTGGCTTTGCACAACTTTGGAAAAACAATGCAAGACCAGAAGCCATGCGCCAATTGGTGCTTACCGATACGCATTCACCAGGTGAGTTTAGGGTAAAAGGTCCTTTAAGTAATATGCCTAATTTTTATAACGCATTTGATGTAAAAGAAGGTGACGAAATGTTTATAAATACCGAAAACAGAGCTGATATTTGGTAATTTTATTTTAAAAATAAAAACATTGAAAGGAGAAGCGTAAAAACTTCTCCTTTTTTATTTCCAAATTATTAAGTTTTTATAAAGTAATTTTCATATACTTTTGTTTAATTAATATTTAAAACCATGAAAAAATTATTTACCATTTTATTTGCATTGATATTTATTCAAAATAATCAAATCAATGCCAAACAAATCAATGCTTGCGATATGAGTTACCAATGCACTGATGTGAAAAATGTATACAAAGTAACGGTTAAAGTTTATCGAGATTGTACAGGCGAAAACCTTTGTAGTGGTTGTTCAAATGCCATACCTAACGGAAATACAAATGGATGCACATTATTAAATGCAGGATTTACAACTGCCATTGCAGGTACTGAAAATGAATTTAAAGGTGTAATTTATGGTAGTTTTAATTTATCATCTGTTACTTCCATTCCAAACGGATATGACGTGGTTCAATCACAAAATTGTAATAAACAAAACTCAATTTGCACCAATTGTAATACCAGAACTGCCGGAACTTATAGTCCAGGAATAGAAGTATATACCTTTGAAGGATTAGTTGATTTAAATGTTGTTCCCGTTGCATGCTGCAATGTTGCACTTTCTATCAGTATCAATGGAAGAAACACTTCACTTAGCACCATAATAGCTGAAAACTTTTATACTGAATGTATTATAAACAGATGCGTTTCAACTTGTAACTCTTCCCCTACTTTTAGTAATGATGCTTTTGCACAAGTATGCAGTGGCGTTGATTATATTTATCAAGCTTCTCCTAGTGATCCTGATGGAGATTCATTAAGTTACAAATTAGTTTCATGCATGAAAGATAGAGGCGTTCCTGTAACTTATGTTTTGCCTTATAATGGAAGTTACCCATTACCGTATTTTGGAGCACCTAATCCAAATGCTGCTTATCCAGCTGGATTACATTTAAATCCTACAAATGGTGAAATATCTTTCAGGCCTTTGGGAAGTTTTGTAGCAAACTTAGTTTTAGAAGTTACACAATGGCAATTGATAAATGGTATTTATACAAATGTTGGCGTAATAAATAGAGATATTCAATTTCAAACAGCCAATTGTTTGTACAACAAAATACCTTTACTTATAGCGTACAAAGATGGAATAAAACAACCTAGTTTAGCATTTTATGCGTTAGCTGGCAAACAATTTTGCATTGATATTGTAGCAAATGACCAAGAACTTTTAACCAATACTCCTCCAGTTTTAGCTGATACCACTGACTTAAAATGGAGCAATCCTGGTTCAACAGATACTACTATGTTAAACGCTACTTTTACCAGAAATTATATATTAGCAACCAGAGGAATAAATGGACCAAAAGTCGATAGTTTTAAATTCTGTTGGACACCTCCTTTTTCAGCAATAAGAAAACAACCACATTCATTTACCGTTACCGGAACTGATCGTTTTTGTCCTATTAAAGCTTATGCAATTAGAGGAGTAAATATTACTGTTGGACAATTCCCGTTATCAACTACTAACATACAAAATGAAAGTTTTAGTATTTATCCAAATCCTGCTAAAAACAGCTTGTTTATTAATTTAAAAAATGGATTCAATACTCATTCTACCATTTCGATTACTGATGTTTTAGGAAAAGAAATTCAACAATTTACTGCAACAAATGCTGAAATAGAAATTGATATTAGCAAACTTTTAAATGGTGTATATTTTGTAAAACTGAATGATGAAAAAGGAATATTTACTCAGAAGTTTATGAAAGAATAGAATTAAAATTTAGGGCAGCCTAATCTATTTCCATTTGGATTTAAATTAATGTACAAGGTTAAAGCGTTGTAGGTATAACCATTATTTAAATATTTTGATTTTGATGCTAAATTACCAGTAATATAATTTGAAGCACTTAATGTAAATGTATTTTCAAGGTAAAGTGAAAAACTTTCACTTAACCTTACTCCAATATTATAACCCAAAATTCCGCCAAGTGCCATTTGAGCATCCGGTTTTATTAAACCTAATGAAGTAGGTTCAATTCCATTACCCACACTGCTAATAACAGTAAATACTTTTGTAGCCGGATTTACTGAGTATGTTCTAGATTTGAAAGAAATTAAACTTAAGCCAACTACTAGATTATGTGTAAAATTAAATCTATTTGAGTATAAATCTGAATTTCCATTTAAACTTCTTTGATATAAAACTGCAAATTCATTAATTTTAGCATTTAATGCTTGCTGATCACTTGTTTTAAATGACCACAATTCAGTATTTAAATACCTAATACCAATTTCGTTTTTATAATCAATTGCTTTATATAACTGAACATTAATTCCAAGGCTGACTTCACTTTTATTATAAGTATTGAATGATAATTTTTCATCAACTTGAGAACCACAATAGATGTTTCCTCCAACACCAGCACCAATTCTCAATCCATTTGAAACTTGAGATGTTGCAATTAATGTTGAAAATATGAAAACAAAAAATAGGTGGACTTTATATAACTTTACTATCACTTTTTGAAAAATTTATAAGCAATGATAAAAACAAAAAATGTAACAAACAATTTAATTTGAAAACTTAATGGCTTTTATTAATTAATTAAAATAATATTTTAAATACTTTGAGCAGAAACTTCTTTAGCAATTTTTTTTACTAATCCCTGCAAAACACTTCCTGGGCCACATTCATAAAAGTGAGTAGCACCATCATTTACCATTGCTTGAACCGACTGTGTCCATTTTACTGGTGCAGTTAATTGAGCAATTAAATTTTCTTTTATTTCATCAACGTTTGTTACTGCTTTAGCAACATAATTTTGATAAATAGGACAAATAGGTTCATTGAATTTTGTATTCATGATGGCTTCTGCCAATTCCTTGCGAGCAGGTTCCATCAATGGAGAATGAAAAGCACCACCAACAGAAAGCACCAAAGCACGTTTTGCCCCAGCTGCTTTCATTAACTCACAAGCTTTATTTATTCCTTCTATTGTTCCCGAAATAACCAATTGACCTGGGCAATTATAATTAGCTGCAACAACAATTTCATCACTTATCGAGGCACAAACTTCTTCTACTTTTGAATCATCTAAACCCAATACAGCCGCCATAGTTGATGCTTGAAGCATGCATGCTTTTTGCATAGCCATAGCTCTAGCATAAACCAAACGCAAAGCATCATCAAAATTTAGAGTTTTATTGGCTACTAAAGCCGAAAATTCTCCTAAACTATGTCCCGCAACCATATCAGGTTTAAAGCTTTCGCCAATACTTAATGCCTTAATTACAGAATGTAAAAAAACAGCAGGTTGAGTAATATTAGTTTGTTTTAAATCTTCATCTGTTCCATTAAACATTACATCAGTAATGCTAAATCCTAATATTTCATTTGCCCTTTCAAATAATATTTTTGATTCAGGATTAGATTCATATAAATCTTTTCCCATTCCAACAAACTGTGCACCTTGTCCTGGAAATATATATGCGTTTTTCATATTTTATCTATTTTTAAATTTATTCTCCGTAATATTCTACGTAGTTATTTTCAGTTTCAACCAATTTAATATAATGTAATGTTCCGTTCTGAATTTTACTGTCCAAAATATTCCAAATTTCAACAATAATATTTTCAATGGAAGGTAAAATCCCCTTCATGAATTCCACATCTTCATTCAAATTACGGTGATCAATTTTTTCAACAATTTCATTTTTAATCATTGTTTTTAATTGCTTCAAATCCATTACCATACCGGTTTCAGGATTTGCAATTCCTTTAATCGTTACAAATAATTCAAAATTATGTCCGTGATAATACTTATTGGAGCATTTTCCAAAAAAATCTTCATTCTCTTGTTCTGTCCATTTTGGATTGTATAATTTATGAGCAGCATTAAAACGCTCTCTACGAGTAATATATACTATTTTTTGCTTATCAGCCATTTAAACTTTTATTTAAAAACTTGGCGAATATAAGCTAAGAAATATTTGATAACAAATTTCAAAAAATATATGAGGGAATAGCATTTAATTTTAAATTTCAAATAACTTTTCTATCCGCATTACTTATTTGAAAAATTACTTATTGCCAATTATCTATTGCTTATTGCAAGTTGACTATTGCAAATTTTAATTTCACTAAGGAGCTAATCTTTCTATCTTCCATGAATTATCAGCTGCTAATTGATATAAAAAACGATCGTGTAACCTACTTGCACGTCCTTGCCAAAATTCAAAACTAATTGGTTCTACAATATAGCCACCCCAATGATTGGGTCGTAATAAAGGTTCTTCTTCAAATATTGCTTCCATTTTTTTTAAACTTTCTTCCAATATTGCCCTATTGGCAATTACTTTACTTTGTGGGGAAATATGCGCGCCAATTCTACTTCCAACTGGACGGCTATTAAAGTACTTATCTGATCTTTCTTCAGCTATTTTATATGCATTTCCAACTATGCGTACTTGTCGCTGTAATTCGGGCCAAAAAAACACCAATGAAACTTTATTATTTTCCAATAATTCTTGTCCTTTATTACTTTCGTAATTGGTAAAAAATTCAAATCCCTTGGGCTCTATTCCTTTCAGTAAAACAATACGTGCAGCGGGATAACCATTGCTTCCAATTGAAGCTAAAGTCATGGCATTTGGTTCTAATATTTCTGCTTTGATAGCTTCATCAAACCATATTTCAAATTGTACAAAAGCATTTTGATTCAAGTCTTTTTCATCAAAAGTTTTTAGTAAATAATCTGTTCTAATATCTGCAATATTCATCATTAATTTTTTAACATTTTTTGTTCACCAAATTCTAAAATTTTATCTATAAATTCATAAGGCTTATAATTATTCAAAGCACATTGATGGAAAATAGCAGTAGCAGGAGTCATTCCCGGCAATGAGTTAATTTCAATGATTACTACTTCTACCCTGTTTTTATCAAATATTTTCACAAAAGCATCTATTCTGCAATAACCTTCTACGTTTAAAACTTTTGCTGTTTTCTTCAATACTTCCCTAACCTTTTCACTTATCTCATTTTGAATTTTTGGACTTTTACTGAACCTACTTGGTGTTATATTTTGACCTTGTCCTGCCAAGAATTTTTCTTCTAATGAGAGTATTTCTCCTTCAGCTAATGTTTCACTTGGTTCAAACATTTCGTAAATTAATTTACCTTTTTTATATTGCGTGAGCAAACCTCCTGTAACTTCCAAAAAGTGTTTAGCTTCTCCTTTTTCTACAAATTTTTCAACCAAAAAATATTGTTTCATGGGAAATTCTTCCTTTGGTTTTAAACCCAATTTTTGAGCTAATTTGGTTTCCATTATTTCTAAAGGTCTAAAAACTCCTTCAGCATAATTAATCAAATCCTCACGTGTTTTAATTTTCTTCACAGCGCTACTACAACCGTCATCAGCGGGTTTGGCTATTAAAGGATAACCAATTTTTTCAACTTCTTTGATGACTTCGTCAATGTTTTTTTTCCAATCTTTTTGTTGGACTAACATATGTTCTGCAATCAGAATTTTATGTTTTTTTAGCAATTCATTGGTATCATATTTATTGATAGTAATCTTACTACTTTCTACACCACTTCCGTTATATGGAATTTTTAGTTTATTTAAATAAGTTTGAACTGTTCCATCTTCTCCTGGGCGACCATGTAATGCAATAAAAACATGGTCTGCCATTTTTTTCAATTCTTTGTAATCAATTTTTCTTGGTGCAAATAATTGCTTTTCTGCATCACCATATTTATCAATAATTGGTTTGCATGCCGCAATAATTTTATCCATAATTGGCAAGCGTTTATAACCCGAAAGTTTTTCTTTGATGTCGTCCGCATTATCTTTCAACATCACATTTACTGGTAACAACCACAATTCGTGTGCGTTATCATTGCCCGTTACAAATACCGGAAACGGCTGATACTTGGTCGATGAAGCTAATTTTTCATAAATATTTCTTCCACTTTCTACCGAAATATGTCGCTCGGTTGAATAACCTCCCATGAAAACTGCCACACGTTTTTTATCATTTTTCTTGCTCTTGTTTTGGGCAATTTTATGGTCTAAATATTCCAATAATTGCAAATGATGAAAATGTACTTGTTGCGATTGGGCTCTTTCTGCTAATGATGTTCGAATGATATAAGTTAAAAATTGTGAGGGATTCAACCCAATTTCGGCAGCTTGATGAAAAAAGAAACTTGAAGGCATCATTCCGCTAGTAGTATTTGGATCGTTCAAGAACAATTTTCCTTCGTTATTAATAAATCCATCAATTCGTGCATACACATGGAAATTGAAGAAAGTAAACAATTTTTCACAAGCCGTTCTTATTTCATCAATCTTTTTATCTGCTATATCTATTGGCGTAATTTTTCTGCTTAATCCTGGTAAATACTTACTGCGGTAATCATAAATTTCTTTGCCTTTTACAATCTCGGTTGGAGGCAATGCCACAGCAGTTCCATCTTCATTTTTAATTACAATACAACTGAACTCTCTTCCTTCAATAAATCCTTCAATTAAACATTCTGTTTCGGAGTAAATGCTTTCTAATTGAATTGTTGATTTGTTGATTTGTTGATTTGTTGATTTAGCTTTACTCTTTAACTGAGTACTAGGTACTTCAAACTCTGAACTAAATAATGTCCATAAATCATCAGGATTATAAATCAATTCCTTTTTATTATTCACCGTTGCAATGGCTGGTAAACCAATTCCTTCTTTTACATCAGTTATTTTTTGAATGAATTGCGTTTTGTTTTTTTTATCCAAATTAATCCAATCTTTTGGTGCAATATTTTGTATAAAAAACGATTTGATCACCGCGTTTTCAAAGTCAACAAAATTATCGTCATTGATTACCGAAACTCCAACAGAACTTCCTTGATTAGCGGGTTTTACTACAAAAGGAAAACCAACTTGTTTCTTTACATTTTGGTAAATATTTTTTAAATCATGGAGTTCCGATTTTTGAAACGATAAATATTTCGGAACATTCATTCCAGCGCTTTGCATCAATTGTTTTTGCAAGCGTTTGTTCATGCCTAATGAACTTGGCATTATTCCAGAACCACTGTATGGAATGTCCATAAATTCTAACAAACCTTGTATGGTTCCATCTTCGCCATTGGCGCCATGTAACGCTAAAAATGCAAAATCTATTAACCCTTTTAAGTCTTCAGCTTTTAAGGTTTTGCCTAATTTTTTTATCAACGATTTCCCATTGTCAGCGTGGGCCGATGCTAAGTTTTCTGCATACACTTGCACATCGGTTTTCTGGTTTTTTAAAGCTGAAACTGGCGGATAAAAATCACGGATGGAACCTTTGTAAATAAAGTGCCAATCGAGCAAAATAAAATTATTAAAACTATCGACAAAAATGGGAATTGCCTCAAAAAGTGTTTTATCTAAATTATCATAAACTGTACGTCCACCAGCAAACGAAACCTCACGCTCACGGCTATTTCCACCAAAAAAAATTCCTATTTTCATATATTAATTTACTGCTTTCCGATTGGTCGGTAAAAACAGCATTCAAACGTAAAATAAAATAAATAGATTGACTAATCTTTTTATTTAAATCATGTTGATAAGATTTTAGGATTACAAAGATTGGAAGGTTGGAATAATTAGAAAGATTATTTAGTTACGCTACTTAGCATTTGCACTTCAAAAATATCCTACCTGCTTTCCGCAAATTGCTATTTTTTATGTCAAAAACTTAACTTATGTTTGAATAAGTAAAAAATGGAAAATTAACTATGAAAATTAATTACAAAGCTTTTGGTATTTCTAAAATAATTGCTTTCCTATTACTGCTAGTCACTTTTTTTAATGGTTGTTCTAAATGTAAAGAAACTACTGGGGAAATCAGAATAACAAGCCCCTCAGATTTACCTATTTTATTCCCATATGATAATGTTGCAAAGATTAAGTTTTTAAGAAACAAATCTGACACAATTATCTTTCAGAATTTACCATTACAAACAACGTTTAATTATACTAGTACACAAACAGATTGTCCCGAAAAAATTCCTTTAGAAGAAAAATATATGCAGTTTATAGATAGCATCTTTGGTAATAATTTTTATTTAATAAACTTTAGAACACCTTCTTTAAATCATTATTTTGCTATTACCATTAACAACGAAACAGTTGCAAGTAGTGCAGTGGTTGACTATGCCCCTACCCAACCAGTATTGTCGACAAAAATTTTAGGAAAGTATTATGATACTGTCTCCGTTTGGAATAATCACTCTGGAGATAGTGTAATATTTAAAACAATCAATTACGGTGTTTTAAAATTTACTACAAATGGAAATATTTTTGAATTAATCCCTTGAAGGTCCATCCATGCATGGAAAGTCTAACCACGCATTTATCAAGAACCGACTGACACACGCAACACAAAACCTAATGAAGCGTTTGACTGTTTTTCCAAAATTTAACTTTTTAAAAATAAGAGAATTACTAAATTGCAACGCAAACCAACCCATGAAAATTTATCAAGCCAAAGGCATGAAATTGATACTTACTTTTTTATTTTTTACACCAATAATAATTGCTGCGCAAAATGTAAATCAATATGCAGATGCACTGACAGCAAAGTATGAGCAAGATTTACTGAAAGCAACAAAATTGTTAACACCACCATTTTTAACCATTAAAAACGTGGATAAAAATGGAAGAATGATAGAATTTGATGGATTTGGAGACAATGGATTTCCAGAGTTTAAAACAACTTGTTCTAATATTGGCTTGGCTGCCACCTTAAATACCAATCAAGTTTGGCCAAGTGGGGTTTTGGGTTTAAGTTTAACTGCAAATGGTTCTATTAAATTAGGCATTTGGGACGGTGGAGGTATAAGAATTACACACCAAGAGTTTGTGGGAAGGGTAACAAATATGGATTCTTCCACCAGTTTTTCCGCTCATTCAAATAATGTAGCGGGTTTATTAATAGCTGCTGGAATTGTTCCAAGTGCCAAAGGGATGGCTTACCAAAGTAATTTAAAAGCTTGGAATTTTACCAACGATAGAGCCGAAATGGCTTTGGCCGCCAATGGTTTATTAGTATCTAACCACTCGTATGCCAACGCTGCCGCATGGATATTTTCGGGAGGTTATCAATATTGGTTAGGCGACACCACATTGAATGCTACTAAAGATTGGAAGTTTGGATTTTATGATACAAGAACAAAAGAATTTGACAGTATTTCGTGGGCAAATCCAAATTATTTAATTGTAAAAGCTGTTGGAAATGATCGCGGAAATTCGATGCCATCAGGTACACCACATTGGATTTGGAATGGCTCTGCTTATGTTTTATCTACAGCAAACAGAGACACCGTTGGCCCTTACGATTGCATTGTAACTTATGGAACTGCCAAAAATATTTTAACCGTTGGAGCAGTAGATATTTTACCAAACGGATTTGTATCGGCACCTATAAATACAATTAGTTTTAGTAGTTGGGGACCCACTGATGATGGAAGAATAAAACCAGATATTGTTTGTGGTACAAATTCTTCTTCTACCCCCACTAGCACCCACGATTCTTCTTATAGTTCACAAGGAGGAACATCCATGGCTTCGCCTGGAGCAACAGGTTCATTATTGTTGGTGCAGCAGCATTTTTATAACTTAAAAAACCGATACATGAAGGCCGCTTCTTTAAAAGGATTGGCTATTCATACTGCAACAAATTGTAAAACTACTTTAGGCCCAAATTACGAAAGCGGTTGGGGATTATTAAACACTGCAAAAGCAGTTCAAACCATTAGTGATTCTGTTAAAAACATTATCAAAGAATATAATTTATTAAACAACGATACTTTTAAATTTATTATTTCTGTAAATGGAATTGATACCGTAAAAACCACTTTATGTTGGACCGATCCTCCAGCAATAGTTGGCGCTCCAGCATATAACGATACGACTCCAAAACTGATTAACGATTTAGATATTCTACTAATAAGAAACTCAAACAGTCAAGTTTATTTACCTTATATTTTAAATCCAAATAACCCAAGTGCGTCCGCTACTACTGGAAATAATTTTAGAGATAATGTAGAACAAATTTATTTACCAAACTTGCCAAGCGGTACTTATACCATTTTAGTAACTCATAAAAATAATTTACAAAACAATGCTCCACAAGCATTTTCATTAATAGGAAGTGGTTTTATACTTACAGCTACTTTACCTGTAAAATGGATGAGTTTTGAAGGTAAAAACTTGGGCGATAAAGTTCAATTAAATTGGAGAACAGTTAGTGAAATAAACAATTTAGGATTTGACATTGAACGTTCAACTAACAATCAAAACTTTGGAAAAATAGGATATGTTAAAGGCTATGGAAACACAGTTGTTATTCAAAAATATGATTTTGAAGATGAGCTAAATAATTTTACAAATATTGATCCAATCAGCGATAAATTATATTACCGATTGAAGCAGATAGACTATGATGGAAACTTTCACTATTCCAAAACAATTGCTGTAGATGCACCAAATATGTTTGGTGTATTTGTATATCCAAACCCATTCAATGAATTTTTAAATGTTGCTATCAATTCTAATATTTCAAATCAAAACTGTGATGTAAAATTAATGGACATTAGTGGAAGAGAATTAATAACCAAAAGTTTTACTACAAACAACAAGGAATTTGTATATGAAATGAAAGAGGTAAATCTGCTAAATCCTGGAATTTACTTTATAAGAATTGTTGTTGATGGTAAAATATTTACAAACAAAATAATTAAGTTTAATTAGCCAATC
>CANGGG010000044.1 GCA_947453415.1 Bacteroidota bacterium
AATATGATGTGGTTATTGAGCCTTTATTTAATCCATACTTTTGGCGAATTATGTCTTTCGCCAATTGGTTTATCTATGGTAAATAAATTAGCACCAGTAAAATTTGCTTCATTATTAATGGGTGTTTGGTTTTTATCAACTGCTTCTGCTAATAAATTTGCAGGAACTTTAAGTTCATATTATCCTGAAACCATGCTTTCGGTGGCTGCTGTTCAAAACGAACAAACCATGAAGAATATAGTTGTTTGTGAAAAATTAGATAAAAAAGAAACCATTAACGGAGCTGATTTTATAAGTATTGATTTAATAAATTTAGAATCAATAAAAGACAAAACAGTAAAAGCGGAAGTTGTAAAAAATATTTTTGCAAACTCAGTAATTAAAGAAAAATCATTTATAGGTTATAAAATAAATAGCTTGTACACTTTCTTTATGTTATTTGTATTTATGGCAGGAATTGCAGCAGTAATTTTATTCTTTTTAAGTAAAAAATTATTAACCATGATGCATGGTATTTCATAAATAAATAAATTTTTAAACAATTAATTTAATGAACGAATAAGTCTTACAAATTTTTGTAAGACTTATTTTTTGAAATATTTTTCAATAATCAATATGAATAAAAAACATCCTTTAGGCTTGCCATTCCTGTTCTTTACCGAAATGTGGGAACGCTTTGGCTACTATTTAATGATTGGAATTTTTCAATTATATTTAACAAGTTCAATGGAAAAAGGCGGACTTGGAATGGACAGAAAAGATGCTGCCGATATTTATGGAACTTTCATCGCATTTGTATTTTTGACTCCTTTTTTAGGCGGCTTATTAGCCGATAGAATTTTAGGTTACAGCAAATCAATTTTCATTGGAGGTATTTTAATGGGTTTAGGCTACTTAGGATTGGCCATTCCCGGAACGCAGTATTTTTATATTTCTTTATTCTTAATTGTATTGGGAAATGGATTTTTTAAACCCAATATTTCTACCCTTTTAGGTAATTTGTACAATGAAGATAATTACAAACATTTGAAAGATGCTGGATATAATATTTTTTATTCTGGAATAAATATTGGCGCTGCCAGTTGTACTTTTATTGCTGCATTTATGCGCAATAAATATGGTTGGAGTTATGCTTTTGGAACTGCAGGAGTAGGAATGTTTGTAGGCTTATTGGTATATTTTATTGGGTTAAAACATTACAAACATGCCGATGTGTTAAAGCCAGCTCAGAAGGAAGACATGCCGCTTTCTAAAATATTTACAACTGTATTTTTACCAGCTATTGTAGTGGGTTTGGCAGCTTGGAATTTTCCAGGAAATATATTTGGAAGTGATAGTACCGATGCATTTATTTTTGCCACCATTCCTATCATTATTTTTTATGTTGGTTTGTATATAAAAGCCAGTATTGCCGATAAAAAACCTTTAGCAGCATTGTTAACTATCATGTTGGTTTCAGTGATGTTTTGGGCAGTATTCAAACAAAACGGAACTGCTTTAACTACTTGGGCTCAATATTATACTGATAGGGAAACTCCAGCTTTAGTAAAGCCAATTTCTGAGTCACTTTACCAAGTTGAAAAAGTTACCAATCAAGTTGATTCAGTGGAAGCATTTACTGAAAAGTTTTCATTGATAAAAGAAAATGGGAAAGCTAAAAAAGTATGGGATAAGCCTGTATATTTCCGTAATCTTCAACCTAAGCTAATGCCAGCTGACCATGCTGAAATTTCATTATTTAATACTGAGTTATTTCAGTCGATTAACCCACTTTGGGTAATTATACTTACACCTTTGGTAGTTTTATTTTTTGGATTATTAAAACGAAAAAATATAGAACCAAGCACCGCATCTAAAATTGCTTTTGGATTATTGATTTCTTCATTAAGCACTTTAGTAATGGTAGCAGCCGTTTATTATTGCGATAATGGCGCAGAAAAAGCTTCCCCTTTATGGTTAATTGGTTGTTATGGAGTGGTAACAGTTGGTGAATTATTTTTGAGTCCAATGGGATTATCTTTGGTGTCAAAATTAAGTCCAAAACGCTTAACAGCATTAATGATGGGTGGTTGGTTTTTATCAACTTCCATTGGTAATAAACTGTCGGGAATTTTAGCCACTTTATGGGATGGATATGAAAATAAAGCCAATTTCTTTTTAGTGAATTTTATACTTTTGGGAATCTCTGCCATCATTATGTTTATGTTATTGAAATGGTTGAATAAAATATTGAAAGAACATATTTAGGGATTTTGCTAAATATTTTTAAGAAAATAAGGGGAATAAAATAATCGTGCATTTAGAAAACAAACAATATAAATGGTATTTGCTTTACACAGCTCCAAGGGCTGAAAAGAAAGTAAATGCCGCGCTTATAAAAAGAGAGTTTACCACCTTTTTACCTTTACAAAGAAAAATTGTTCAGTGGAGTGATAGAAAAAAAACAATAGATAGCCCTTTGTTTAGCTCTTACATTTTTATTTATACTTCCATGAGTTTTTATTATGAAATATTAAACACATTGGGCGTTGTAAAATTTGTAAATTTCCAAGGACAACCTGTTGTATTGCGTGATTCTCAAATTGAGTTTATAAAACTCATGGTTGCCAATTATGAAGACATTGAAGGAATAACAGAAACATTTGAAAAAGGCGAAAGTGTAAAAATTATTGCGGGTCCGTTACAAGATCAAATTGGTGAATTAATTGAATATAAATCGACAAAAAAAGTAGTTGTAAAAATTGAAAACACTGGTTTTTCATTGGTAGTTCAGTTGCCAAGCAATATTTTACGAAAAATTTAAGCCTATTTTCAAATAAAATAGTGTAATCTTGAATCAATAAATAAAAACAAATTATGATTTTAATAGTACTTGGTTTTATACTTTTAGGAGTTGCCACATTTGTATTCAATGCAAATAATATCAATGCAAAATTTAGCGGTCCACTAAAAATAGTTGGAATAGTTTTAATTGGAATAGGTGTTTTAAATACTTGTTTAAAACAAATAGATGCAGGTCAAGTTGGTGTAAAATCAATGTTTGGTAAAATAGAAGATGATATTTTATTGAGTGGTTTAAATTTTATCAATCCTTTGGTGGATGTAAAAACAATTGATACCAAAACTCAAAATTATACCATGAGTGGCATTCACGATGAAGGTCAGAAAGCGGGAGATGATGCCATTAGGGTTTTAACTGCCGATGGTTTGGAAGTTACCATTGATTTAACGGTTTTATACCGCGTAGTTCCTTCCGAAGCACCAAGATTATTGAAAGAAACAGGTTTGGATTATAACGATAAAATTGTTCGTCCATTAACCAGAACTAAAATTAGAGACAATGCCGTTTATTATGATGCTGTTGCATTATACAGTAGCAAACGCGATACATTTCAATTGAGAATTTTCAATAGCATAGAAAAAGATTTTAAAAGCAGGGGTTTAATTTTAGAACAATTATTGGTAAGAAATATTACCCTTCCAGCATCTGTTAAAGCAAGTATCGAATCAAAAATAAATGCGGAACAAGACGCACAAAAAATGCAATTTGTTTTACAAAAAGAAAAACAAGAAGCTGAACGCAAAAGAGTAGAAGCACAAGGAATTGCTGATTATCAAAGAATCATTTCTACAGGGTTAAGCGATAAACAATTGCAATATGAAAGCATCAAAGCCAATTTAGAATTAGCAAAATCAGCTAATGCTAAAATTATAGTTTTGGGAAAAGGTAATAACCCAATGATCATTGATGGTAAATAAGAATAAGTTTTCGTTTTTGTGAAAAGAAATTTTTATAAAAATTTTACTGAAATTTATTAGTATTGTAAAAAAGTAATTGGCTAATAATTATTGATATTATCCAAAAAAAAATACTATTTATTGATGAAATTATTAAAATCGTTAGCCGTTAACATATTTCTTATATTGCTGGTTTTGTACTTGTTAAGTTGGGTTGGCGCATTTTTGTTAAACAATTATACCAGACATGGCGAGTCTTTAACTTTACCAAATTTAAAAGGTTTAAGTTTTGAGGAAGTAGAAAAAATATTGGCTCAAAAAAAATTACGCTATATCATTACAGACACTGCCTTCATTGATTCCATGCCAAAAGGCAGCGTGGTAGAACAAAATCCTTCGGAAAATACCAAAGTAAAAGAGGGAAGATTTATTTATATTACCATCAATTCAAATTCATCTATTGGTGTGGAAATGCCTAATTTAATTAATAACTCCTTGCGATTTGCGGAAACAGTTTTATTAAGCTCAGGACTAAAATTAGGAAGTGTAATTTACAGACCGGATGTGGCAACTGGTGCAGTTTTAGATCAGTTATACAGAAATCAAAGTATTCAGCCAAACGTAAAAGTACCTAAAGGAGCAAGCATTGATTTAATTGTTGGCGATGGAATGGGAAGTACCATTGTTCAAATTCCTGATTTAAGTAACTTAACTTTAAACGAAGCAAGAGGGGTTTTGGAAAGTAGCATGCTGCAAGTGGGAAGTGTTGTTTACGAAGGAAAAACTGATTCGCTGAATGCCACAGTTAAACGACAATCTCCAGCATTTCAGGATGGCCAAACTATTAAAAGTGGACAGCAAATTGATTTGTTTTTAGGGGATAAATAATAATTTAAATAATAAGCAGACATTTACGTTTATTCAATTCAATTTTTAATTGAATAATTTAATAATATTACATGAAATATACTTTAACGCTATTATCGTTTTTACTACTTTCAGTTGTTGCCAATGCACAAGAAAAAAAAGTGCCTTTGAATAGAAATATGCTTTTAAATGAAGCAAACTCAACACTTATTGACAATACAAATAAAAATATTTCTCTAGGTAAAACTGGTAATTTAAACATTCCTTTTACTGAATATTTTAACAATAAATATGCTTCCAAACCCGACATTACAAAATGGCTTGACAGTTCTGTAACCATAGATAATTTAAATGCAGTTTTTAATTCAAAAAATGCTAATAATGTAATTTATAATAATGGTTTTGGTGAAGCAGATATGCTTACAACGCAACAAATAAATACCACCAATGCTGGAGGAAATGCGTTTGTTTTAATAAATTATTCAACGGGATCTGATTGGAATAATACCGATTCATTGTTGTTTCAAGTAAAAGGAAATACAGGAGTTTGGAACACTTTATGGGTTTCAAATAATAATACCGCTACCAATAAAGATGTGTTCTTAAACATTAACTTTTTTGATGATTTGAAAAGCAATTTGCTTCAATTCAGAATAGTAAGTTATTGTAATACAGACACTGTTAAAAATGAAGTTTTTAAAGTACATCAATTGATTGTTTCTTATAAAAACAATTTACCTTTTTACGAATCGTTCAGGCAGTTTATGCCATTCAATTTTTCTCCAAATAATTACAATTGGACTGGTTTTACCAATCAAGTTTCGCAAGTAAATTATCCCGATATGTATTGGGGAAATGCGGCCATATTTAATGCTATTACCGAAATACAAGATTCAAGTTATTTTAATAATAATGGCTTGTATGGAAATGCAGATACATTGATGGTAAATCCAATTGATTTTACAAAAGCCCATGTAAATGATAATGTGGTCATGAGTTTTTGGATAAGAGGTTTTAAACAATCACGAGCTACCGATTCTATCTATTTGGAAATATTAGACAATTTAGGAAGATGGCAAAGAAATTGGGCTTCGGGAAGATTAGATACTAATTTTCGAAAAATAAATATTTCATTAAATGGTGGTAGATTACGTCATCAGTTTTTTAGTTTTAGGTTTATCAATAAAGGAACTTACACTAAAAATGATAGTATGAGTTTTGCGGTAGCAGCCATCAATATTTCACCTAAAAGAGATTTGCCTTTATTCGATGATTTTTCAAACACTTTAGGCTTTTATCCCAATAATGATATTTGGTTAGATAGAAATGTTTTTATCAATAATAATTTTCCAAAGAACCAACCAAGTATAAATGTTGCCACATTTGATGGCTTAAATGAATTCGGAAATGCTTACAGCAAACAACCAATAAAAACTACTGCCGATGTTTTAACAAGTAAAGGTTATAATTTATCGAATTATACTTTAAAAGATTCCATTTATTTTAGTTTCTTTTATCAATATCAATTGCAAGGAACTATTGGTGAAATTTTTCCAACCGATTCATTGGTTTTAGAATTTAGAACTACTCCAAATGATGCTGATTCGTTTTCAATGGTATGGGTGCGTTCTGCTTTAGATACTTTGGGTTACGATACTTTTAACAGGGTTTTATTTGTGTTACCAAAACAATTTTTACACGATAATTTTCAATTCAGATTTAAAAATATTGGAAGCTTAAGCGGAAACCTAAGTCAGTGGCATGTTGATTACATAAAATTAGATGCTGGAAGAAGTTTAGTTGATACCTTTAACGATGATTTAGCCATTTCATCTACTCCAACTTCATTGCTTAAAAAATACAGAAGCATGCCTTGGAAACATTATGAATTAAACAAAGTAGCTTATACCAATGATTCCATTAATTTTTCAGTGTTTAATAACGACAATAGGAACTACTCGGTAAATTATAAAAGGGATTTGATTAATAACGAACAGAGTGTAGTTTTTACTGATAATAAAATCATTGGAAGTGTACCTTTTTCAGTTTCCACACCTTTAAGTTCAATAAAACCCACTACTTTAACTACCACTTCCAATAATTTAGTAAAAAAATTTAGCAATAAACTAAGTGTAAGTAATAATGGATTTGCTGGAAACGACAATGTTCCCACCAATGATTCAATCACTACAACAACTATATTTAGTAATTATTTTGCTTACGATGATGGAACAGCTGAAGCGGGTTATGGCATTTATTTAAAAAACAATGCTTCAGTGGCATTGGCATACGATTTAGAAAAAGTGGATACCATTTATGGTGTTCAAATTTTCTTCAATCAATCAGAATATAATGTAAGTACTCGTAAATATGATTTAACCATTTGGGATAATATTTCACCCATCAAAGAAAATGCTACTCAAGATAGAATTATTTATAAAATGAAAGATTTGATGCCTGTTTATACCAACACTATCAATGGTTTTACAACTATTCGTTTTGATTCGGCAGTAGTAGTTCCAAAGCGTTTTTATGTAGGTTGGGAACAAGTAGGGCAGTTTGTATTAAATGTGGGTTTAGACGAAAATTATGCTATTGGAAACAAGTTTTTACCCAATCCAAATATGTTTTATAAAACAGATGGTTTTTGGTTGCCAACAGAAATTCCAGGTGCTTTAATGATTCGTCCTTTATTAGGTCAATTTGTAGATGTGCCAACTAATTTGAATGAAACTCCAAAAGTAACTGAAAACATTCAGTTTAATTTATTTCCAAATCCTACTAAAAACATTTTAAACATTGAAACAAATTGTAAGAATAATTGTCAAGTATTATTAATCGATTTAATGGGCAAACAGGTTTTACAAACTGCGATTAAAAATGAAATGAATTCTATTGATTTACCTGAATTACAAACGGGTATTTATTTGGTTCAAATAATAGACGAAACCACTGGAAACAAAATAACTAAAAAACTAATTATACAATAAATAACAATGATTGATATTACAACCGATGAATTAAAACAGCGTATAGATGCTGGTGAAAAATTAAATCTTTTTGATGTGCGTGAAACCTATGAATTCGATGAATTTAATATTGGTGCTACGCTAATTCCATTAGGTGAATTACCTAATAAATTATCGGAATTAGCACATTTGAAAAACGAAGAAATAATCATTCATTGCCGCAGTGGTGCTAGAAGTAATAGCGCTAAAATGTTTTTATTAGATAACGGTTTTACCAATGTAAGAAACGTTTTAGGCGGAATGTTAGATTGGCGCTCAAAATTTTAATTTAAAATTCGAATAAAACATAAAATGCTTTCAGTTATCTGGAGGCATTTTTTTTGTATAAATCGTTAGACGATTATAGAGGTTTTGCGCTGGCAAGGCGTCAGAAGATTTAATTAAATTAAAACAACAAACAATTAAACAATTTATCAATTTACAATTCATCATTTCAACAATTAGCCTTATTATTGCATTCGATATTTATACAAACATGAATTTTATTGAAGAATTAAAATGGCGTGGCATGTTACACGATGTAATGCCTGGAACGGAAGAGTTGTTAAACAAACAAATTACCCGTGGATATATAGGTTTTGATCCAACTGCCGATAGTTTGCACGTAGGTCATTTAACCCAAATAATGACTTTGATTCATTTTCAACGTGCAGGTCATCAACCAGTAGCTTTGGTTGGTGGAGCCACTGGAATGGTGGGCGATCCTTCTGGTAAAAGTGATGAACGTAACTTGCTTTCTGAAGATATTTTACGCCATAATGAAAATTGTTTAAAGTCTCAATTAAGTCATTTCTTAGACTTCAATGCGGGTGATAATGGTGCTATTTTAGTAAATAATTACGATTGGTTTAAAGGAATTACTTTCCTTGACTTTATCAGAGATATTGGTAAGCATATTACCGTAAATTACATGATGGCCAAGGATTCAGTTAAAAAACGTTTGGAAGGCGATACTGGAATGAGTTTTACAGAATTTACTTACCAATTAGTTCAAGGCTATGACTTTTATTATTTATGGAAAAACCTAAACTGCCAAGTTCAAATGGGTGGCAGCGACCAGTGGGGAAATATAGTAACAGGAACTGAATTAATAAGAAGAAAAGGCGCTGGTGAGGCTTTTGCCATGACCACCCAATTAATTAAAAAAGCCGATGGTACTAAGTTCGGTAAAACTGAAAGTGGTGCCGTATGGCTCGACAGAAAAAGAACTTCGCCTTATAAATTTTATCAGTTTTGGTTAAATGCTAGCGACAGTGATGCCGCAAATTGGATCAATATATTTACTTTATTAAACCAATCAGAAATTGAATTACTAAAAGAAGAACATGCTAAAGCTCCTCATTTACGTATTTTACAAAAAGCATTAGGTAAAGACATTACCATTAGAACACATAGCGAAGCTCATTATAACACAGCCATTGAAGCTTCTAATATATTATTTGGAAATGCTACTGCCCAAGCGTTTGGTGAATTAGATGAAGCCACTTTCTTAGATATTTTTGATGGCGTTCCGCAATTTTCAATTGCAAAATCTGATTTGGAAAATGCCATTAATATTGTTGATTTTTTAGTGGAAAATACTAACATATTTCCATCAAAAAGTGAAGCAAGAAAAATGATAGTTGGAGGAGGTGTGAGTATCAATAAAACCAAAGTAGAAAGCGAAACTGAAACCATTAATTTATCACATTTAATAAACAACAAATTTATCATTGCTCAAAAAGGTAAGAAAAACTATTTTTTAATTAAGGTCAGTTAATATAAACGTCATTGCGAACATAGTGAAGCAATCCCACCAAAAGATTGCTTCGTTCCTCGCAATGACGTTCTAAAAAAGTCATTTCGAGCGGAGTCGAGAAACAATAACCGTTCTCGACTCCGCTCGAACTGACAGAAATTTAAAACATCAATCTTTCAATCTTGTAATCTTTCAATTTTTTAATATTCGTATGAAAACCATCACTCCAAAAGAACTGCCATTAGCTGAGTTTCACAATGCATTATTAACTGCTATTGCACCAAGACCAATTTGTTTTGCAAGCACAATAGATGCAGATGGAAATTCAAACTTAAGTCCTTTTAGTTTCTTTAATATTTTTGGTTCTAATCCAACTACTTTAATCTTTTCACCGGCCAGGCGAGTAAGAGATAATACCATTAAACATACCTTAGAAAATGTAATTGCTACCAAAGAGGTTGTAATCAATGTAGTAAATTATAACATGGTTCAACAAATGAGTTTAGCCAGTTGCGAGTATCCAAAAGGTGTAAATGAGTTTGTAAAAGCTGGTTTTACGCCCATTGCCTCGCAAAAAGTAAAACCTTTTAGAGTAAAAGAAAGTCCGGTGCAATTTGAATGCATTGTGCGAGATATAATAGAAACAGGTAATGAAGGCGGTGCTGGAAATTTAGTAATTGCAGAAATTGTTTTGATGCACATTGATGATGCTGTGCTAACACTTGATGGCAAAATAGATCAGCATAAAATGGATTTAGTTGGTCGCTTGGGAAGTGATTGGTATGTGAGGGCAAATGCTGATTCATTATTTGAAGTTACTAAACCAAACAGAAATTTAGGAATGGGAGTGGATAATTTACCCGAACATATTCGATTAAGTAAAATTTTAACAGGTAATGATTTGGGAATGCTTGCCAATGAATTAACTATTCCTGATGCCGATAGTGTAGAAATATACAAACGCATGAACAAAAATGTGTCCGAAATTCATTTGCGTTTTGCCGATGATGAACAAAAACTTCAAACTGAATTACATAGATTTGCTCAATATTTATTAAATGAATCTAAAGTGAGTGATGCCTGGAAAGTTTTGTTAGGGTAAAAACAGCTATTCTTTTTGGTGACGCTTCGCTAAACACCAACAAGGGCGAGTACACCTGAAACGGCTAAACAAGGGTGAAGTGCTATTCCACTATAAACTTTTTTGAAGTACTACTTCCTAAATTTTCAATATTGATAAAATACGTTCCCTTTTTAAGTTGTTCAATATTTATAGTTTGTATTGATTTACTTAAAGCCACTTTTTGAACTTCTTTACCATTTATATCGTAAATAATGGCAGTGGCATTCAATATATTTTCTGAAATTTCAATGTTTAATAAATGATTGGTAGGGTTAGGGTAAATTGTAAAATCAGCATCTTTTTTTAATAATTTAGATACTCCAACTTTATAATCGTAAACTCCAAAAGCATACATGCCTTTTTCAATTTTATTGGTAGTAAATCGGCCTACTTTATCCGTTTTGTTTCCCCCATTTATTTTGGTATTGTCAGTATGAATTACCCAGGTGTTAGTAGTTGGAGCTTTGTATAAAAGCACTAAACTATCCTCGTTGGTAAAAGGTAAGGTATGGTCCAAATGTCCAGCACTAGGGTTTGTAGGCATTGTACCATCGTAGTTGAAGTAACACTGTCCTTTTAGTTTATTGCTGTCAAAACTTCCATCTATATTCCAAAACCTGTAATCACTAATTCTTATGCCTTTATGTGCCACTTCATATTGCTTTGCACCCACCCAATAATGTTCCACTAAAACTGTAGCAGAATCCGAATTTTGTTGCACGTTTAAACTTAATAAACCATCTGCAAAAGTTTTAATTCCAATTCCTTTTATTGTTTGTAAATTATATGTTTTAGCCAAAGGCAATTCATTGTTTTCATTGACCAAAATAAATTCAGGAAAGAAATCATATGGAACCCTAATTAAAATTTGTTTCTCATAAGTATTTAAAGAGTCATCGTAAATATATCTTTCACCATTTTTATCAAATACAGTAATTTTAAATGGGATGTATTGATATAAAAGATTATTTGCTCTGGTATGTTGTCTGATATTGAGTTCAACAAAATTTGCAGCATTGCCAATAAAAGTTTTGTATGAATTAGCTTCAATGGCAACGCCACCAGCTGTAAAAACCCATTCGTTAAAAAAGTTTGTTAAATTTACAGTGGTATATTTTTGAAATTCATCTCTTAAATGAATTGAATTACTTGACTGAAACTTGTACTTTGTTAAATAACTATTACAAGCTTTATAAAAAGCGGTGTCACCCATATAATAGCGCAAAGCAGTAACTGTTAGTGCGCCTTTTTTATATACATGGTCGCCATAAGTAACATTATGAGGAATTTGATTTAATACTAAAAATCCGCCATCTCTAATATGAGCCGAACGCATGACTGATAAAAGTTTTTCATTCATTTCAGCATAAAAAGATTCTTTACCATACATCAATTCCATAAATAGTGCTTCGCAAAAACTTGCCCATCCTTCATTTAACCACATTTCACTTTCACTTTCACAAGTAACCATATTGCCCCACCACATGTGGCTTAATTCGTGAGCCATTAAAGTTTCATAGTTCAAAGTTCCGTCTACACCAAATAGGGGATAAGTAATGCAGGTAGCATGTTCCATAGCACCACCGCTAAAAGGAACCATTACATAACCAGCTCTTTCAAAAGGATAATCACTGAATTTTGATTCGAAAAACTGTAATGCTTTTGATAAATTTATCATGCTAGCTTTCACTTTCACAGTATCGCTGGCTATAGCAGCTAAAATTACTTCAAAGTTTTTTGATTTTCCTGCATAAGTAAATTTTACAGGTGTGTAATTACTAATAGCTACACATGCCAAATATGTTGGAATGGGTTGATTTAACTGCCAGTTCCAAGTATTTGAATTGTCAGGGTTAATAGTAGTTGCCTTAGGCAATCCGTTACAAACAGCCATGTATCCACTATCGGTTGTGATATGAAAATCATAAGTGCTTCTGTCAGTAAAATTATCTACGCAAGGAAACCAAACTCTTCCGTAGTTATGCGGATTTACATTGAAACCAACTCCCATATTAAAAGCATAATTCCCTGTAAAATAAAATCCGCCCCAACTTGGGTCTTTGGTAGGAATTCCTTGGTAATAAATGTTCAGGTTAATGGTATCATTTATATTAATTGGAGTTTGTAAGTTTACAAACAACTGAGAATCGTTTTGTGTAAAGTTTTGTTTTTTCTGAGCAATAAAAATGGAATCAACCTTAAGTATGGCTAAATCAAAAAGGATATTACTTAAGTTATTTTGAACTGATTTGATTTTAACGATGGTATTTCCATTGATGTTTTTTGTACTTATATTTCTAATATTTAAATTAATAGCATAATTAAGTACATCAAACTGTTTGTATCTATTATCTTGTGCTTTGGCAAATGATATAATTCCAAAGAAATAAATAACTATAAAAAAATTTATTTTTTTCATGTTCAATAATAACAAATGCTTGCTTATTTTTTAGTGTTTTGAGCTAAAATATTATTTTAATCAAACATATTTAATATTCATAGTATTTCAACCATACCTATAATTAAAGAAAAAGTGAATTGATTTATTATAACAACCATTCATCACCAAAGGCTAGCTCATTTTGACTATAATTCCATACATATTCACAAAAAAATAACTCATTACTACCTTTATTCAATGTATATAATTTAAAAATAAAAGTAATTTCGTAACATGAATAAACTCGATTTACTTTGTTTTGCCGCACATCCCGATGATATAGAGTTGGCATGTAGTGGAACTGTTTTAAAACATTTAGATTTAGGTTATAAAGTTGGAATTGTTGATTTAACCCAAGGCGAATTGGGAACCAGGGGTTCAAAAGAATTAAGAGCCATAGAAGCGGCAAATTCAAGTAAGATTTTAGGGATTACCGTTCGTGAAAATTTGAAATTACCAGATTGTTTTTTTGAAAAAAACAAAGAAACATTGATTAAAATAATAGAAAAAATACGCCAATATCAACCCGAAATAATTCTGTGTAACGCTGAATACGATAGACATATAGACCATGGAAGAGCTTCGGATTTAATAAATGATGCTGCGTTTTTAAGTGGTTTAGTTAAAATAGAAACTTTTCATGATGGCATTTTACAGGAACCTTGGCGACCCAAACAAATTTACAATTATATACAAGATAGAATGACTAAGCCAGATATCATTGTTGATATTACTCCTTATTTTGATAAAAAAATTGAATCAGTTTTAGCTTTTGGAAGTCAGTTTTATAATCCTAATAATACCGAACCGGAAACTCCTATTTCGTCATTAGCATTCTTAGAATATTTAAAAAGTCATGCACGTGAATTTGGAAGATTAATAAATACTGAATTTGGGGAAGGTTTTACTGTTAAACGTCCAATTGGTAGTAATAACTTAATGGATTTATTGTAATAGTAATTAATGGTAAATAGTAATTTTCCATACCAACTCACCATTTCATTGGTTGTTTATAACAACAATATAAACTCGTTATTGCCATTAATAAATAGCATAAAAACAATAACAGTTCCCGTAATTTTAATAGTAAGCGATAATTCGGAAAATGATAATTTAAAAACATTTTTTGAGGAAAACAACGCCCATTATATTTTTAACCAAGCTAATTTAGGTTATGGAAAAGCACATAACATAGCCATTCAATTTGGAGAAAATTTAGCACCCTACCATTTAGTCATTAATCCTGATGTAAGCATTAATGAAAACTGCATAGAACAATGTTTGGAGTTTTTACAAAACAATAAAAATATTGGTTTATTGATTCCTAAAACCTTTTATCCAACTGGGCAAACACAAATTGTTTGTAATTTATTACCTACTCCTTTCGATTTAATTTTAAGACGTTTTATTCCCCAAATTTTAAAACCATTATTTGAAAAAAGTGCGGCTAATTATGAATTAAAAACCAAAGATTTAAACTTACCCATGTATGTAAACAATATTCATGGTTGCTTTTTGCTTATGCCACATGAAGTATTAAAAAAGGTAGGTTTGTTTGACGAGCATTTTTTTATGTATTTAGAAGATACAGACTTAAGCAGAAGAATAAGTAATGAATTTGATGCCATTTATTACCCATACGCCAGCATTATTCATAGTTTTGAAAAAGGTTCATACAAAAACCTAAAACTATTGTTTTATCATATCCAATCAGCTATTTACTACTTTACTAAATGGGGTTGGATCTTTGATAAAAACAGAAAAATAAAAAATAATATTGTACTAAATCAATTGCAAACGAAATAGACAATAGGGGGAATGATTAGCGATTACAGAAAAATAATTGTTAAAGCGGAAAAGTTAAAAACTGAAAATAAAAAGTTTTTAGATAAAGTAAAGAAGCTTGCTCCTAGGGATTTAGACATTGTTGCTCATGAATTACATGAACAAGTTTTTAATAAAATAGATTGCCTGCAATGCGCCAATTGTTGTGTTACCACAGGTCCTTTACTTTTAAATAAGGACATTGATAGGTTAGCCAAAACATTTAAAACTAAGCCAAGTATTTTTGCGGAGCAATACCTAAAAATAGATGAAGACAATGATTACGTATTTAAACAAATGCCATGTGTTTTTTTAGGAAATGATAAATACTGCACTGTTTATAGCGATAGGCCAAATGCTTGCAGAGAGTTTCCGCATACCCAACAAAGAAATATTTTACAAAAACTTAAAATCACGTATTTAAATACTACCATTTGTCCGGCTGTGGCATTAATAGTTGATGCTTTAAAAGAAAAATACAAAGTTTAAAAGATGTATTTTATCAAATAAAAAATTGTTTAAGCAGTAATTCCTAAATTGGGTTAAATTTGCCGAATGAATTATTTAAGAGCTGAAAACCTTTCGAAATATTATGGCGAAAGACATTTATTCAGCAATATTACTTTAACAGTAACCAAAGGACAAAGAGTAGCATTAATAGCTAAAAACGGATCAGGAAAAACCAGTTTGTTAAACATTTTAACTGGCCAAGATAAAGGAGATGATGGAACTATAGTAATTGACAAAAACATTCGTTGGGCATACATTGAACAGGAGCCTCATTTTGAAGGTACCGACAATGTTTGGTCGGCCATTTATAATTCTGACAATGAGTTATTACAATGTGTAGCCAAATACGATGAAGTATTAGAAGCGCTAGAAAAAGACCACGAAAGTGTTCATAACCAAAACCAACTTCAGTATGCCATGGAAGCCATGGACCTACACCAAGCTTGGGATATTGAATCAAGAATTAAAACCATTTTACAGCAATTAGATCTTCATCATCATTTGCATAGCAGCATTGCTAGCTTAAGTGGTGGACAGAAAAAAAGATTAGCCATTGCACGTGTTTTAGTGCAACAGCCAGATTTTATTATCATGGATGAACCTACCAATCATTTGGATATTAAAATGATAGAATGGTTAGAAACTTATTTAACGGTGAATAACATGACCCTTTTGTTAGTTACTCACGATAGGTATTTTTTAGATAAAGTTTGTAATGAAATTATAGAACTAGCCGAAGGAAATTTATATACTCACAAAGGAAATTATGCTTATTTTTTAGAAAAGAAAGCGCAACGAGAAGAATATAACGACAAAGAAACCGATGCTGCGCGCAAACTCATGCGCAAAGAGTTAGAGTGGATGCGCAAGCAACCAAAAGCCCGAACTACCAAATCGAAAAGTAGGATAGATGCCTATTATGAAATAAAGGAAAAGGCTTCGTACAAGCGTGATGATGGAAAAGTTGAAATAAAAATGAAAATGGAACGCTTGGGTTCTAAAATTTTAGAAGTTCAGCAGTTGCAGAAATCTTTTGGCGATTTAAAAATATGTAAAGACTTTACTTACACCTTTAAACCTGGTGAAAGAATAGGAGTAATAGGTAAAAATGGAGTTGGAAAAACTACCTTTTTAAACATGCTTTTAGGAACTGAAAAACCAGATGCTGGTAAAATAAGTTTGGGCGATACTGTAAAAGTTGGTTACTACAGCCAATCTGGAATGCAGCTGAAGGAAGATAAGCGTGTAATTGAGGTAATTACCGATATAGCTGAATACGTAGAAATGACGAAGGGTGAAAACGTAACTGCTAAAACTTTATTGACTCGTTTCCTATTTGAACCTAAAAAACAACATAATTATGTTAGTTCATTAAGTGGTGGCGAAAAACGCAGACTTTATTTATTGACCATATTAATGGGTAAGCCAAACTTTTTAGTGTTAGATGAACCCACCAACGATTTAGACATTGAAACTTTAAATGTTTTGGAAGAATTTTTAGAAGAATATGGTGGCTGTATCATGGTAGTAACCCACGATAGGTATTTTATGGATACCATTGTTGATAGTTTATTTGTGTTTGAAGGGGAAGGTAACATCAGGCCTTTTAACGGTAACTACCAAGAGTATTTGAATGAGCAGGAAGATATTCAGGCGGCTTTATATGCGGCTAAAAGCACCACTCCAAAAGGAGAATACAAAGCGCAAGAATCAAAAACAGAAATAGAAGCACCTGTAAAAAGAAAATTGACTTTTAATGAGCAACGATTATTTGAACAATTAGAAAAAGAATTAGCCGAGCACCATGCTAAGAAATTGGAATTAGAAAATAAACTAAGCGAACCAAGCACTAGCAATGACGACATGATAGGCATGAGCAAAGAACTGATAGAAGTCAATAATGCCATAGATGAGAAGGAGTTAAAATGGTTAGAACTAAGCGAATTAGTTTAAGTACAAAAAGGTATAAAATAATAATATAAAAATATTTCACATAACAGTTGCTTTATATTCAAATATGGCTATATTTGCACCCGCTAAAAAGGAATACTTATAGCACGATTCTGTAGCTCAGCTGGTAGAGCATTACACTTTTAATGTAGGGGTCCTGGGTTCGAATCCCAGCGGGATCACACCTTTAAACCAAAAGCCTTGTAAATTATTTACAAGGCTTTTTTGTTTTTAGGAATTTCTAAATTGATAAAGGTTGGTGTTTTTTAAAATGGTTTACATTTCAAAACCAACCTAGGTAATTTCGAGCGGAGTCGAGAAATAATAAAACCGTTCTCGACTCCGCTTGAACTGACTTATTAAAATTTAAAAATAAATCTATATTGCAGATAATTTGGAAAACATAATATGACAAACAAAATGCAATCATTTCTAAAAATAAAAATTACTGTTTTATTATTAACTACAGTTTTGTCATTTTGCTTATTTTCTTGTAATAACTCACAAAATGTTCAACAAAAAACCGATATTAAATTAGACAGTATTGTCAATGAAAATTTGAAAATTGAAAAGACTCATTCAATTGTTAAATCAAAGGAAGAAGAATTTTATACAATTGACAATATTGACATCATGAAAGAAGATTTAGGTATATTCAATTATGAAGGTGCTGAAGATGCTTGCTTAAAATTAAAGGGTGCTTGGCGACTACCAACATCAGACGAGTTGAATTTAATTTATAACCACAGTGATAGTTTAGGCCAATTTAAAACTAAATATTATTTGGGTGTGGGTTATGATCCTGAGGATAGTCAAAAGATGGTTTATAGATTAGATATTATGAATGGAGATATTGAATTTTTACAAACTAATGAGGAAATTAATTCAATATATGGCTTTCGCCCAGTTAGAAATCACAAATAATATTATTGATTGTATTTGTTAAAGATAAAGGCACTTTTATAAATTCGAAAACAATAGCCAACAACTAACAACGGAACTAACCCTTCCTAAAAAGGAAGGGCAGGGTAGGTGTTATTTATTGTTGGTACCGCTATGATAAAAAAAAGGGCGAAAACACTTCCTACTAAAATATAAGTTTTGGCTAAAGCCAAATTGTGTTTTTATTTAATTCCACGCCCTAAAGGGCGCGGCAAATCCTAAAGAGCGCGGCAAATCAATAAATGGCATGGCAAATCCAAAAGAGCGCGGCAAATTCTAAAGGGCGTGGCAAATCAATAAATGGCATGGCAAATCAATAAATGGCATTGCAAATCCTAAATGACGTTGCAATTGCCACGCCCTTTAGGGCGTGGATAGAAAGATAACAAATAATCGGGCGGCTTTAGCCAAAATCTTGCTTTACAAGTTGGATTTTGTGGTATTTCTTGTTAATACCGCTAAGCTAAAACACTAACAATAGACAAATTTCTAATTTTTAAAACATATTTTTCAATTTCATGAATCTTTTCCCCAATTTATTGATATTTATTTTTATTGAATAACAATGGTAAATACAACTTGCGATTTTTATGAAATCTAAAAGTATATATTTTTTATTTGCCATTCTTTTTTGTATAAATTATGCTGTAAAAGCACAGTTTTTATTTACAGAAAGTTTTGTATTGATCCCAATCGATACACACAGACATTACATAGGAAATATAGTAGGAGGTTTTAGCTCACAGTCGCAAAAGGAAACAGTAAACCAAATAGCAGTGAGGGCCGAAATGGCCATGCGTTTAAAGCAAAATCGCATATTAACAATTGCCAATAACATGCAAGTAATTACTTATGGTAACCAAACAGTATTAAGTGGTGGTTACTTATTTGCACGATTTAGAAACGATATTTCACGCAGTTTGTATCCTGAATATTTTGCGCAAGCCCAGTGGTTAGAAACAAGAGGTTTGGAACAAAAGTTTGCTTTAACAGCCAATATTAGAAAAAGAATATTTAGAGATAAAACCTTAACATTGGCTACTGCAGCTGGTTTAGTTTTTGATTATGAGAAATGGAATTTTGATGGGGTAAAAGCCGAAAATATTCCTACGAATGCAAATTCAAAAGAAACATACAATCCTCGTTTTAATTGGTATTTTAGTTACGACCATCAGATCAATGAAACCATCAATATCAATGCTGGTTTATATTATTTTGTAAGAACTAGTTATAGTTCTCCAAGTCCTCGCATTGGGTCGCATATCAGGTTTTCGTATGTGATCAATAAAAATTTACGATTGAACTTGAATTTGAAATCAATGTATGAATACCAACCAGTAGTTCCAGTTTCAAATTTGTGGTATATTTTTAACAATGAATTGGCTTTTACTTTTTAGATATTGTAAATCAAAATCAACCTATAAAAAGATGTTATTGCCGCTTCGCTAAAACACCTATAACCTACAAAGTAGAGACGCCAATTTATTGCGTCTTTATAAATTCGAAAAAAATAACCTAACAATTAACAACGGAACTTACCCTTCCTAATAAGGAGGGGCAGGTGTTATTTTAGACCCTACATTAAAATACCAACAATGGCGAAAATGACAGAGAGATTGCTTCGTACCTCGCAATGACGTACCAACAAACAAATGCTTGCTTATGGCGAGCGTGAGCCTGAAAATAAAGCGGGCCGTGCCTCAGGCCATGCGGGAGGGTAGCTTTTTATTTTCTAGTCTTTTTGCTTACTTTGAAGTTTATACTGAGCGAAGTCGAAGTAACAATGAAAAAAGTAAGAAGAAAAAAAAGAGAAAAAATTTTGATGATTGGAGAAGACAAAAAAGAAAAAAATATTATTGGTTGTACAGAAAATAAAGTTACAAACTTTTATTATTTATAATCACAAGTGACACTCGCCTTGCGATGTTAAACACTTGCGAGAGCTGTAAATTTATAACGTCAATATTTCATTCATTCTGATTCCTTTTTCTGTTTCATGAACCGAACACATTTCGTTAAAAGGATCATGTTCAAAAAATAGTAAATAATTATTTTGAACAGCTTGTTTTAATATATTGGTTTTTTCATTCATTGCATCTAACGGACGCACATCGTAACCCATTACATAAGGAATAGGAATATGAGCTGTTGTAGGTATGGCATCGGCTAAATAAATGAGCTTAGTATTCTGATAAGGAACTACAGGAAGCATCATGTTATTGGTATGTCCAATGGTATAAAGCAAATCAATTTCTGGGTGAAATAATTCGCCTTCGTTGATTAGTTTTAATTGTCCACTTTCCATAATTGGCAATATATTTTCCTTTAAAAAACTTGCTTTTTCTCTGGCATTTGGTGCCAATGCTTCTTGCCAATGTTTTTCATTAATCCAATAGGTAGCATTTTTAAAAGCAGTTTCATATTTTGTTCTATCATTGTTCCATTGAATACTTCCTCCACAATGGTCAAAATGCAAATGAGTAAGCACCATATCGGTAATGTCGGCTTTGCAAAAACCATGAGCTGCCAACGATTTTTCTAATGAAAAATCACCATGTAAATAGTAATGACCAAAGAATTTTGCATCTTGTTTGTTGCCAATTCCATTGTCAATAAGTATTAGTCTGTTACCATCTTCTATTAATAAACAGCGCATGGCCATGTTGATCATGTTGTTTTCGTCAGCTGGATTTAGTTTGTTCCAAATTGATTTTGGAACAACGCCAAACATTGCTCCTCCATCTAATTTAAATCTTCCTGTTTCTATAGAATATAATTTCATATTAGTTTGTTAGTTGTCAGTTGATAGTTTTTAGTTGATCTTTCGTCCGATAGCTATCGGCTCCGCTCAGGATGACATTATTACTAGTTGCCAGAGGCTAGCAGCCAGCAGCTAACTGCCCTCCATTAAAAATTCCTCTATGCTTACCGCATTTTCTAACCGATAATCTCCGCTAGCAGTTCTACACAATGAATTTAAATAAGCGCCACAATTTAGTTTTTTACCAAAGTCAAAAGCAATGCTTCTAATATAAGTTCCTTTGCTACATTTAATTTTAAAACTTACCAAGGGCATTTCAATGTGAGTAATTTCAAAACTAAAAATTGTAATTGGTCGTGGACTTAATGTAATTTCTTGTCCACTTCTAGCAGCAGTGTATGCTCTTTGTCCGTCTTTTTTAATAGCCGAAAATATTGGAGGCATTTGTAATTGTTCACCTTCAAAATTTTTAGCCGTTGCTAAAATGAGTTCATTTGTTATAAAATTAGTTTCAAATAATTGGTCAATTTCTGTTTCTTGATCGTGGCTTGGTCTGGTAGCGCCAATAAAAAAACTACCCGTATATTCCTTTTCCGAAGCCATATATTGTTCAATGTTTTTGGTTTCTTTTCCTACACAAAGAATGAGTAATCCAGTAGCCAAAGGATCTAAAGTACCTGCATGGCCAACTTTAATTTTACGTTTTTGTCCGTTACTTTCCACCAACGATTCTTTATGAAACCGTGTAATGGCATAACGTAATTTGTTTACCACTTGAAAACTGCTCCAGCCTATTGGTTTATTAATGAGTAGCATATCCTGTAAAGGATTGATAGTGGAAACATGTTTTTTGGGTTGCATTCAGGTATAAAATATTAGGCTGCAATATGTTTAATTATTCCTTAAACTCATAAATATAGTTTTGTTAACTAATAAATGTTTTATAAATGAAAATAAATATTTGAAGTCAATACATAAAAAAAGCTCCTAAATAATTAATATCAGGAGCTTTTTATAATTCATTGTAAATTACAATTCAGCATATTTTTTAAAATTATTTAAAATGGATTGCCATCCAAATTGCTGCATTTCTATTGGGTTTTCATCTTCTGCCTCAAATTCAGAAGTGATGTTAGTTTGACCATTTTCAAAATCAAATAATACTTTTGCTTTTCTATTGTCACCCATGGTGTATTCAATTAATTCGTTGGTAATAATATGGGTGTAAATCCCCCAAAAATCAAAACCAAAACTTCCATCTTTTGCTTCCATTCTATAGGAAAATTTTCCACCTATTACCAAATCATTTTCAGCTTTGGTGGTGTGCCAATCATCAGATGCGCTATTCCAATTAATAATATCATTTGGGTTTGTCCATTTGCTCCAAACTGTTTCTATTGGTGAATTCACAGTTGCTTTAATGGTGATGGTTTTTTCGATATTCATTTTTTTTTTTTAGTTTTTAGTTTCTAGTACTTAGTACTTAGTTGATTGTTTGATTATTTTTCACATAAACACATAAACACTAATCAACTCAATCAACCTACTTCTTATCAAGCATCATTTTATCGGTAATTAATTCAATTGCTTCATCTAAAATTAAATCAGCATTTCCGGCATTTTTACCCAAACTAGCTTTTGCTTTTTCACGGGCTTCTTTTCTAGCTTTATTTTTGGCTTCTGTTTCTGTTAATTCTTTTTTATAAGTGGTTTCATTTACTGAAATGTAATTGTCTAATTCAGCTTTTTTTACTGATTCAATATCTTCTAACAAATATTTATATTCAGGATTATTAGCCATTCTATTGCTATGCAATAAAGATAATGCAGTTAAATTATTATTGAAATTTACATTTTTAGCGTAGGAATCAGGGTTAATGCTATCGTAAGGAAGTGAGTATTTGCTGGCATCCTCACCAAATTCTTTACTAGCAAAAATACTTGGAAATTCAATATCAGGAATTACACCTCTGTGTTGAGTACTTCCACCACTGATGCGGTAAAACTTAGCAAGGGTAATTTTTACCTGCCCCATTTTCTTATCACCATATTGCATATATTGGTCTAAGTTGGCCATGTTTTGAACTGTTCCTTTGCCATAAGTTTGTTCACCAATAATTAAAGCCCTGCCATAATCTTGCATGGCAGCAGCAAATATTTCACTTGCACTTGCACTAAATCTGTTAACGATTACTTCCACTGGTCCACTCCAAAGAATTTCATCGTCTCTATCATTTTCCGATTTTACAACACCATTAGCATCCTTCACTTGAACAACAGGACCTGTAGTAATAAATAAACCAGTTAAATCAATGGCTTCAGTCAATGATCCACCACCATTATTTCTTAAATCAATGACAATGGCATCTACTTTTTCTTTTTTAAATTCACCAATAATTCTTCTTACATCACGGGTGGTGCTTTTATAATCTTTTTCACCTGCAGCAGCCCTAGCAAAATCAAGGTAAAAAGTAGGAATGTCAATGGTACCAATTTTATATTTTTTACCTTCTTTTTTAATTTCCTTAATGGTACTTTTCGATGCTTGATCTTCTAAAACTATTTTATCTCTAACTATTTCTATGATTTTATTTTTCTTGATGGTAATGTCTGCCGATACAATTTCCAAACGAACAATGGTTCCTTTTTTTCCTCTAATTAAACCCACCACATCATCTATTCGCCAATCCAACACATTTACCATTTCACCTTCTTTTCCTTGTCCCACTGCTGCTATTTTATCATTAACAGCTAATAATTTACTTTTTTCGGCTGGTCCACCTTTTACCAATGAAGTAATTTTGGTGTATTCATTATCTGTTTGAAGGGTAGCGCCAATTCCTTCTAAACTTAAACTCATTTTAGTTGTAAAATCATCAGCTTCTCTTGGAGCCATGTAATTGGTATGTGGATCAGTAATTTCGGTTAGGGCATTGGCATAAAAACTAAAAACATCAACTGTTTTTGTTTTACTTAATTGCTTGTATAAATTATAGTAACGTTTTCTTACTATTTCAGCACAAGTTTTGTAATCTTTACCATCCGATTTTAAAGCTAAAACTTCATATTTTACTTTATTTAACCAAAGTTTATCAAGCTCACCTATTGAATTAGTATAATTCACATCCTCTCTTTTGTATAAAAATGAATCTTGATTATCAAAACTCATTTCCGTTTTTAGTAAATCAAAAGCATAGTTAATTCTTTCTTCTAATCTGCTTTGATAAATGTTGTAAATTTCAAAACCTGGGTTTGCATTTCCATTCAATAAATCATCGTCTAAACTGTATTTATATTTATCAAATTCAGTAATATCGGCTTGAATAAAATACAAATGCAATGGATCTAAATGTTTGATATAATTGCTTAAAAGTTCTTCTGAAAGTTTGTTGTCAATAGGAATTTTGCGGTAGTGTAAATTGGTAATTACCTGACCAATTAGTTTAAATAATTCTCCTTGGTAAGGTTCTGGATTGAAGGATTTTAGAACTATTTTGGTGGAATCGTTGGCTTTTAATTGGCCTATTAAACTGAATAATACTGTTATTGAAAAGATTATCTTTTTTATCATGCTTGCAAATAAGCAAGCTTGCAATAAAAAAACAACATATATTTATAAAAAAAATGCTTTAATTATTTAAAAGGTAGTTTTAAATAATTAAATGCAAAAAAAATGGCAGCTAATTATTTATTTGGGGAGTGGTTTTATCACAAATGGGAAATCATTTATTAAAAAGCAATATCAAAGCTTTGATGTTTTATTTATTGAATACATGTCATAAAAAGGGCAGACACAAAGGTTTGCTCCTAAATTGATGATAATGAATTTATAATTAAAAAAAAACTGCCAGATGCCAGAAGCCATAAGAGTAGCCAAAAGCCAATTAGTAAGCTACTTACTTGGCCTCACAAATACGTTTAATATTTGCCAAACCGTTTTCATAATCTTCACTCATAAATACACCAATCAAAACACCAAACCATTTTGACAGTCCTTTATTTTCTCCGTCTAAAGTCCAAGTAACTTTTGTTCTAAAATCGCCTTCGGGCTCTAATATAAATCCAGCAATACTGGCATTCATTCCTTCAAACTCCAATTTATATTTATTCGATTGGTTAGTTATAGCTTCTATGATTGTAATTTTCCCTTTTCCTACATTTTTTACTTCACTACTCCAAGTGAACCAAGCTCCTACACCAAATGTTGTGTCACTAAAAGTCCATTTTGCATTGGTATCTAAACCATACCACGGACTCCATTTTTCCCAGTTTTTTAAATCTGTAGTTAATTGATAAATTTTATCGGGAGTGGAATTTATTGAAATTGATTTTTCGTAATGCCATTTTTCGTTTAATGCAAAAGAACCCAAGCACAAAGCTATAAATATAATTGCAATGACAATAAGAAATGATTTTAGTGTTTTCATGATTTCAATAAATTTGTTAAAACAAATTTATAAATTTTAATTCCATAAAAAATAATTAAAATTTACAATTTCTTTTTATAAGTGAAACAAAACATCAATTTTAACTGTTAATAATTATACAAAAAGTAGTTTGATAATACTTTTAATAAATGAATATTTGAAAACCTTAAAAATAAAAACATGGTAACAAAAGCAACTGACGCTGAATTTAATGAATTAATTAAAAACAATTCCAAAATAGTTATAAAATACTTTGCAAACTGGTGCGGAACCTGCCGCTTATTTGCGCCAAAATATTCTAAAATTTCCAATAAAGAAGCATACAGCGATATATTGTTTTTGGATATCAATGCTGAAGAAAATCCTGAAGCCAGAAAATTTGGTGGCGTAAGTAATTTACCATATTTTGTGGTGGTAAAAAATGGAGAAGTGCTTTCGGCCGATACTACAGCAAAAGAAGAAGGCGTTGAGAAAATGATTGGATTATTATTGTAATTCTTCCTTATTTATTAAAAAAATTTAAAATGAAATTACCAGTTATAAAACATTTAGTTGAAACCTATTCAATAGAAGAATTACAATTAGCAGAACAAAATTTATTGGACGAAAAGCCAATATCAATTGTGGTAGAAGGCAACGATGAAGGGGAGCAGCTAACTCATATTTTAGGCGCTATTGATGTATTAGAAAGGGTGAAAATAGAGAACAAAGATAAATCAACTGCCTTACGTGAATTTTTTCAACGTGTTCGTAATTCAATTAGTTAATATTGCGAACGCAATTTAAAAAACATGAAAATAGTAAAACCTGATTATAATTCCAGTAAATCCAAAAAGGAACAAGTAGAAGAAATGTTTGATAACGTGGCTGCTAGTTATGATTTTTTAAATCGTTTTTTGTCACTTAGAATTGATACAATTTGGCGTAAAAAAGCAATAGCTCATTTAAAAAGTATACATCCACAAATAGTTTTAGACGTGGCAACTGGTACTGCCGATTTAGCAATAGAAATTAACAAACAGCTAAATCCTGCTAAAATTATTGGTTTAGATTTATCGGAACAAATGCTTGCTGTAGGACGAATTAAAGTTGCTAAAGCAAACTTAACCAATAAAATAGAAATGGTTAAAGGCGATAGCGAGAACTTAACCATTGAAACAAATTATTTTGATGCGGTAACAGTGAGTTTTGGGGTTAGAAATTTTGAAAACTTAGATAAAGGTCTTACTGAAATCAATAGGGTTTTAAAAATAGGTGGGAAGTTAGTGGTTTTAGAGTTTTCAAATCCAAAAGCATTTCCAATTAAACAAATTTTTGGATTTTACTTTAAATTTATTTTGCCAACTATATCACGTTTAGTCAATAAAAAAAGCGGAAATGCTTATAATTACTTACCCGAAAGTGTAAAATATTTCCCTGAGGGAGAAGAATTTGCAAAACACTTGCGAAATTGCGGTTTTAGCAATATTATTGTGCAGCCATTAACATTCGGAACTTGTACAATATACATAGCCAACAAATAAATTTAGTTAAATTTTATAGCAGGTATCTTATCTGTTTTTTAACTGTAGTTTTATTGCATAGTAATGCAACAAAAGCTCAACCTAACTTGCCTCAATACGATGCGCAAAAAATTCATTTCGGATTTACCTTAGCTTCAAATATTGGAAGAATGCAATTGGAAACTCGTCCTGATTTTATGTCCTCAGATTCGTTAAGAAATGTTGGAATAACTAACTTTCCAGGAATAGGATTAGGTGCTATTACCAATTTTAGATTAGGAAAATGTTGGGATATTCGCTTAATGGCTCCAGTTATTTCATTTGTGCAACGAAATATTGTTTACGATTTTGATAATTCTCAAAAAATTGTAAAAGTAGAATCGGCCTATTGCGATGCTTCTTTATTGATAAAATATAAATCGGAACGTAGAAAAAACACCCGAGCATACGTAGTGGTCGGACCTCGTTTTAGTTATGACTTTGGAAGTACCAAAGACAGAACCAGGGGATATCAAAACCCTGTAGTTTCATTGAATCCAATTACTTTTGGTTGGGAAGCTGGAGTTGGAATGGATATCTATTTTGAATACTTTAAATTTTCTCCCGAAATAAAAACTTGCCAAACATTTGGCAGCGCTTTATACCGTGACATTTATCCGTATACTCAAGCTATTGAATCTATTTATCCGCAGCTTATTCAAATAAGTTTGCATTTTGAATAATTGTCAATTTTTTTTTAAGCATTAAATTTTTTGCTTAAGCATTTAAATTTTCCCAAATGAAATTTACCATAAACCATACTGATGCTAATTCTAAAGCTCGTGCAGGAGTTATTGACACTGATAGAGGTCAAATATTAACCCCTATTTTTATGCCTGTTGGTACACAAGGAACTGTAAAAAGTGTGAATCAAACAGAGCTAGCCGAACGAATAAAAGCGCAAATAATTTTAGCCAATACTTACCATATTTATTTAAGGCCAGGAACTTCAGTAATTAATAATGCTGGTGGTATTCACCAATTTATTAATTGGGATAAACCGATGCTAACAGACAGTGGAGGTTTTCAGGTTTTTAGTTTAAATGAAATCAGGAAAATTAATGAACAAGGAGTTGAGTTTCGTTCGTATTTAGATGGAAGTAAACATTTTTTTTCACCCGAATCGGTCATGGATATTCAGCGTCAAATTGGTGCTGATATCATGATGGCTTTTGACGAATGCACTCCTTATCCTTGTGATTATAATTACGCTAAAAACTCTATGGGTTTAACGCATCGTTGGTTAAAAAGATGCATTGACAGGTTTGATTCAACGGAGGATTTATATGGCAAAAAGCAAGCTTTATTTCCCATTGTTCAAGGTTCTACATTTAAAGATTTACGTATTGAAAGCGCTAATTTTATTGCAGAGCAAGGAAGAGAAGGAAATGCTATTGGTGGACTTTCAGTAGGTGAGCCAGCCGAAATGATGTATGAAATGACAGAATTGGTTTGCGATATTTTACCAAAAGACAAACCTCGCTATTTAATGGGCGTGGGTACTCCTGAAAATATTTTAGAATGTATTGCCTTAGGAATTGATATGTTTGATTGTGTATTGCCTACTAGGAATGCGCGACATGGTTTTATTTTTACCAGTCAAGGAATAATTAATATTAAAAATGAAAAGTGGAAAAACGATTTTTCTCCTTTGGATGATGTTTTTACTCCTCAATATTCAAAAGCATATTTAAAGCATTTAATCAAATGCAACGAGTTTTTGGGTGCAAGTATTGCCAGCATTCAAAACCTTTCGTTTTACTTATGGTTAGTTGGCGAAGCCCGTGAACATATTATAGCTGGCGATTTTATCAGTTGGAAAAAAAGTACTTTAGAAGTTATCAATAGAAGACTTTAAAATGGCTGCTAGCTGCATTAGGACAATAACAAAAAAAAAGCTGCTTGAAATTATCTTCAAGCAGCTTTTTTTTAAAATTATAATTCTAAATTATTCTTGAATCATTAATTTCATAGTAGCACTTTGGTTGTCGCTATTTACAACATTTACAAAGTAAATACCTGCTTTTAATTCATTACGTTCAATTTTTAAAGTAGCTAATTCGTAGTTGTTATAAGTACGGATAGTTTTACCTGCTAAATCTAAAATTGTTACATTATGTGAATTTGAGCGATCGTTAAATGCTAACACTGAATAATCGTTAGTAGGGTTAGGGTATAAAGTAACTTGGCTTGCAAAAGCTGCTTCGCTTACGCTAGTGTAACCAGCAGCACATTTGTTAAATTGGTAAGAAATAGTAACTGGGCTGGCAACTGTTCTAACGTATACACGGTTAAAACCACCAACACCATTAGGTTCAGTACAAGGAAGAGTAGTTGAATCATTTAAAGCTTCAACATTAGTTCCAACACTTACATCACCATTGCTAAATCTGTAGTTTACTTTTCCTGGGCAAATTGAATCAAAAGTAACTGAATAAATACCTGGCTTACCTGCAATTTGAGTCATTTCAACTGCACCTGCTTGCCATTGTGGTTTAGTAAAATCACCAATGATATAAATTTTACTTGCTGGAGTTGGAGCACCAGCTCCTGTGAAATCAACAACAAAAGTAACTTTTGAAGTTGCTGGTTTGCTTGGGCAAGGACCTTCAACTCTAGTACCGAAACATGTTAATTTAACAGTATCACTTTTTGCTAAAGCTAAAATTCTATCAGCTCCACCTTCCCAGTTAGTGTTACCATTTTTGTGGAAACGGAATTTGAATTTTGCTTCACCTGAATCTAAATCATTAACTGTTAAAGCATAAATTCCTGAAGTACCAACTTGGCTCATTTTTAAACCAGCACCAAATGCAGTTAA
>CANGGG010000045.1 GCA_947453415.1 Bacteroidota bacterium
AGGCGCATGAAAATGTATAAAGACGCTTGGGGGAACAAACATTTTAATGGTGTTCATTGGTATCCTCGTATATGTGTTTACGACCGTAAATTTGGTTGGGAAACTGACCAACATTTAGGCAAAGAATTTTATGGCGACTTTGGTCAATTTGAGTTAGAATTATCTTTTCCCAATAATTATATTTTAGATGGAACTGGCGAATTACAAAACGAAAATGAAGTATTGCCAACGGCACTCCGAGAAAAATTAGACTTGAAGAATTTTGCTAAAAAACCATGGGATTCAGCGCCAGATTCAACTATCATTAAACGTGATGGAAGTATAAAAACTTGGAAGTTCAGATCAGTAAACACTCATGACATAGCTTGGAGTGCAGATCCAACATACAGAATTGGTGAAGTACAATTACCATTGAAAAACGACAATAATAGAATTGTTCGTTGCATAGCTTTGGTGCAAGAACCACATGCAAGTGGATGGCAAGATGCAGCTCTATTTTGTTCCAAAATAATTGAACTTTATAGCAATGATATTGGCGTATATGCTTATCCAAAAATGATAGTGGCCGATGCAGCCGATGGCATGGAATACCCAATGATTACTTTGGATGGTGGAAGAAGCCCCGGATATTATGGTTTATTTGCACATGAAATTGGCCATAATTGGTTTTTTGGAATGGTGGGAAATAACGAAACTTATAGAGCAAGTTTAGATGAAGGATTTACCCAATTTTTAACGCATTGGAGCATGAGCAGATTGTTTCAAGAAAATCCAATTGTGAATACAAAAAATAAGTACATTAAAAAATATTACAGACCTTTACCTTTATTAGACCAAAATGTATATTTGGGATATGTTCGAGATGCCATCAATGATGATGATCCATCACTAAACACGCATAGCGATGACTTTAATGGCGCATTGAATCATGGAGGTGGTTATGGAAATGTGTATTATAAAACTGCTACCATGTTATATAATTTACAATATGTATTGGGTGAAGATTTGTTTCAAAAATCAATGCAGCATTATTTTAACCAATGGAAAATGGCTCACCCCTATTTTGAAGATTTCAGGGCAAGTATTATTCAATATTCGAAAACAGATTTGAACTGGTTTTTTGACCAATGGTTAGAAACAAGCAAGCACACTGATTATGGAATTTTAAAAATGAAAAACATTGGCAATTCAAATTACGAAGTGCTTTTTAGCCGCAAAGGTCAAATGCAAATGCCAGTTGACTTTACAGTTTATACCAAAGATTCAAGTTTTAAATTTTTAATTCCTAATACTTATTTCGCTAAAAAAACAAATGCAACAATACTTCCTACATGGAAAGGTTGGGGAATATTAAATGAAACTTACACAGCTAAAATCAAATTGCCAGCAGGCAGCAAAATAACCAATATTCAAATAGACCCAAGTTACCGACTGGCTGATATCAACCAATTAGACAACAGTTTAAAATGTCCAATTATATTTACTTTCGACCATCAAATTAGTAACTCAATGGACAGAAAACATTATATTTTAAAATGGCGACCAGATGTTTGGTATAATAATTACGATGGTGTAAAAGTAGGTTTACATTTAAACGGAAATTACATGAACCAGAAACATGTATTTTCATTTACCACTTGGTATAACACTGCTTTGGCTAATAATTACAATGAGGAATCTTATAAGAAAAGTAGCAATATTTATCCTGCGCATTTTATATTAAGTTACCGCCACCGAGTTGCAAAGCAATTAGATTTTGATATACAATCACGTTTATTAGATGGTTTGTTCATGAATAAAATTGGGTTCAATAAAACCATTCACAATACAGTTTATAAAGCAAATATAAAAAGCATGCGCAGGGTTCAAAAATATTATTTACCATCATATTCAAATATAAATATTAACGGACTTTCTTTTTATCCTGATATTACCAGTTACGACCAATGGAACAATACTTTGAACTTAGAAATTGATCACAACTATAATATTGGAATTGGAGCTGGAAAAGTAATAATTGGCATGCGAACCTCAGCTATATTCTCCGACTTTGATTATGCAAGTTTGTACTTAAATTTAGTACAATATAACAGCTTTAAAAAGTTTGAATTAAAAACAAGAATTTTTGCGCAATACATGAGTGGAACCAATGCCGCACCAGAAGCTCAGTTATATTTGGCGGGTGCAAATATGGAAGAAATGGTAGAAAACAAATTCACGCGTTCGGCTGGAATTTTACCTGCAAGTTGGTTTGATTATGGAGCCAGTACCAATCATTTTCAAATGGGTGGAGGATTAAATATTAGAGGATTTGCAGGTTATTTATTACCAGTAAATAATGGCATTGATCAATACTTTTTATATAAAGGAAATTCTGGTGCTTCATTAAGTTTGGAGTTAGATTATGACAAGTATTTTAACATTCCCGCAAGAGGAATTTTCAAGAATTTACATTTGGATAGTTACTTGTTTTTAGATGCTGGAATTTTAAAAAACAATGCCGCTAAAATATCTGAAAGCAATTCACAAACCAGTGTCATAACAACCAATTTATTGGCAAGTGCAGGACCAGGTTTTGCATTAACTATTAAACGTTGGAGTTATTTTGATGGCATCAAACCATTAACCATTCGTTTTGATATGCCATTGTATTTAAGTAATGTGCCTTACGTAGATAGTGACAATTTCATATTCAGGTGGCAGTTTGGAATAAATAGATGTTTTTAAGTTATTAAATCAAAAATCATTATGAGCTTAGGATCAGAATTCAAAGAGTTTGCCATGAGGGGCAGCGTAATCGACTTAGCAGTTGGTGTGATTATTGGAGCAGCTTTTGGAAAAATAGTTGACTCCTTAGTAAACGATATTATTATGCCAATTGTTGGTATTTTAATTGGTGGTTACGACTTTAGTAAACTATCGTATAAAATTGGTGAAGCCGAAATAAAATATGGTAATTTTATTCAAATTACATTGGACTTTTTATTCATAGCATTTGTGTTATTCATGATAATAAAAGCCATGAATAAAATGAAACGCAACCAAGCATAAATGATTTAAAAATAATCACAAAAAAGCCAACTGAGAGATTAGTTGGCTTTTTTTGTATATGTTATTTTCTTTATTCATCAATGCGAGGAACAAAACAATTTTAACTTATCATGATGAGATTGCTTCGTACTTCGCAATGACGAAATCAAATTACAACCCAGCAACAGGTTTGTTTTTCGGGTACCTTATTTCATAGGTAAATGTAATTTTCTTACTGTCTTTTGAACCTAATTTTAGTCTCCATTTTAGTTTACCGGTTGGTTCATCTAACTCAGCGTTATCGCCATCAATCAGTGTAACTTTTATTTCGTTGGTACCTTGTACAATTGGAATTTGATCTTCTAACTCCATTTCTATGGCAATATTTTTGGTGTTTCTAACCATTAATTCTATGGTTCTAATTTCTATTTTTTCGTTGTCAATAAATTTCACTTTGAACTTTTCTTTTATTTTTTTGCGAGAAATGGCAATGCTTTTATCCCTGCCTAAATTTACACTCAAAGTATCGCTGGTGCTAAATGCGTCCAAGTACATTTCGCCCACATAAGTTCCATCAAAGTATAAACGCGCATTTCCGGGAATTATATTCATGTCTTCCCAACCCACAATTTTAGCTTGTAAAAATGCATCGGTACATAATTTTGGAACAGCTGCAAAAGCTAATTGCATGGGCACATTTCGTTGGTTAATCAATACTTTATGTGCCCTGCCATCGCTGGCAATGTTATAATTCAACTTGATTTCATATTCTGTTCTTATCAAATTCTGACTGATATTGATATAATCTGTCAAAGGTTTTTCTTCAATTTCTGATTGACTATAATCTTCTGCTTTTACATCATCAGTTCTTACTGATTTTTTTGTGGTGGCTTGAATTGGAACCATGGCATTGGATAAGTAATTCACATTTGGTGTTTTTCTATATGCTAAAAAACTTAAATACCACGGGCTTAATTCTGGTTTAGAATTGGCCTCATTTGGGTTAGAAGTACTTAAAGTTAAATTGGTGTTTTTCCAGTCTAGTCCTGAGTTTTGGGTTACATTAGCAAAGTATTTTAACTGAAAATTATTGGTAATGGTTGATGCTTGTAAATCGTATTGAGGAACCCAATTGGCATTTAATATTAAGTAGTTAAAATTAACTTGTGTTTGCATGGCATTTTCTGCAAAAACTGTTACAATCACTTGATTAATCGGTTGCTCATTTTCGGTGTTTTCATCACCATTATTTTGCTGTAAATTTAATAAGAATTGATAACGTTCATTGAGCTTTGCAATTGTTTTTTCCAACTTAGCTTTTGCTTTTTCAATTCTTAATTCTTGTTCATATATGGAATTTAGTTGTTGGTTTAAATAAACCATGGTGGCACTTAACAAGGCCAATGAATCTTTAAACATTTCACCTCTCATAAGTTTGTTATTTAATAGTAAATTCTTTTCAGTAGAAATTACAATAAGTTTGTTTTTAATTTCTATTTCCAAAAACTTAGTGTCATCCAATGAATCTAAAACATGCATAATTTCTCGTTCATATTTTTTGGTAATTGCTGGTCTTTCTTTGTACTTAACAAAATGCCTCACTTCCATTACTGTTCCTTCTTTGCTATTGGCTTGCAGCGAAGTAATATTGATACTTGGCGATATATTTTCAAAAACAATATCGTTAATTCCTTGGGTTAAATTCACCGTTTCGTTGAAATACAAATGCGCTCCTTGCAAATAAACAGTTGCCTTTTGAAGTTTGGCTTTAATTGGTTTTACATTTTGAGCAAATAAACATGCGTTGATGATAATTGCTGCACTTAAAAAAATCGATTTCATAGCTATATAATTTAATTGGTTATGGATGTTAGAAACATTTAGTTCCATTATTCCATAAAAAATTTAATATTTGTTTTCCTTGTTGATAGATTTAAAAACGCAAAGCGATGAAAACTTGGTAATTAATTATCAAAACACCAAAAATAATTTGGTGGTGGGCGAACTGTTTAAACGCCATTCATTGATGTGTTATACTGTTTGTATAAAATATTTGAAAAATGATGATGCTGCACATGATGCTACCATGAATATTTTCGAAAAACTATTTAATGATTTACAAAAGCATCAAATCAATAATTTTAAAAGTTGGCTGCACACAGTTTGTAAAAATCATTGTTTAATTTTATTGCGCAAGCCCAATGTTTTAATTAGTATTGACGAAAGTGAGGAAGAAAATAGTCATTTGTTTATGCAATTGTCAAACGTTTTGAATCATGATGATAACAAACACGAAAAGGAAGAAAAATTACAAGTTTTGGAACAAAGCATATTTGAGTTAAAAAATAAACAAAGAGAATGTATTGAATTATTTTTCTTGAAACAAAAAAGCTATCAAGAAATTTCGAAACAAACTGGATACACCGAAAATGAGGTGAAAAGTTATATTCAAAATGGCAAAAGAAATTTGAAAATATTATTGGAACAAAAAGGAATCACAATGGGTTTAGCCTTATTATTATGGATACATTAGCCTGCATAAACAATACAATTTGGGAAGCTTACGCTAATAAAACAATTAGCCAAGTCGACATAACTTACATGAACAATCATGTGAAAACATGCGAAATATGCGCGGATGTAAAAGAAGGAATTGATGCCATGACTGATTCAAGATTATTGGTTAATAGGGTTGATAAAGTTAATAGAAGAGTTGATGAAATTATTAAGCAAAAAAACAAAACTAGGCCTTTGATTTATTATTGGAGTGCGGCTGCAATATTGTTCATTAGTGTTGGATTGTTTTGGTACAATACATTAGATTTTAAAGAAGAAATTGCTTTAAAAGAATCCTTTAAACCTGCTCCAAAAAGCGAAATAGAATTACCTCAAAAAGATGCTATTTATAATTATGTGCCTCCAAAAATAAAAGAAAATAAAACACATAAAACCCTATCAGAAGTATATAAACCTAATGAAGTAAAAACGGAAGAAGTTCAAATGCCTCAAATAGAAACTACTACAGATATGGAAATTGTAAAAAGTGTGGAATCAGAAGCGCCTCAAATGGAGTTTAAAGCTGCTGCCGCTGCAAAATACGATACCGTTTCACTTGCTCGAAAGGATGATTCAAAAAGCAACGAAAAAGTAAGTCAAAAAGCAATTTCAATGGCAAGTGTAGCAACAACAAAAAAGAGTAAAATGCCGAGTATTCCTGCTGCTAATAATAATCCGATGAATAATAATTCAGATTTTGTAAGCAACCAAGTAACAAATAATTCCTATATAGATTCTGTCAATTTTGCAAAAGCACAAAAGGCTTTTAACGAAAATCATTTTGATTCTTGCCTCAATTTATTGAACATTATTCAAATCAATCCGAGGTCTAATTATTATGAAGATGCTTTGTATTTATCGGCTCAAACATATTTGAAACAAAATAAGAAAATAGAAGCCAAAAACGTATTGAATGTATTGATAAATTTTAAAGGCATAAAACAGAAAAAAGCGAAGAGGTTATTGAAGAGTATGAAGTATTAAGTATGAAGTATAAATTATGAAAATGAATCAGATACCTTTCCTATTGAAGCTGAATATGAAGTAAAATAGTTACTGAATTTAGAAGCCAAGAATTTTTAAAATATCTTCCTCCAAAGCATAACCTTTTTTTCTGCTTTCATCAATTTCATTTACTAAGTAAATTATTACCTTAAATTACCTATTAACTAGTTACTTTATCAACTACAAACCGTAATCACTTAACCATGCACCGTTTCCTTTTTACCATAATTGGCTATTACTTTTGCTTCATGTGCTAGCCATTCTTTCCAACGTTTATCTACATCTACCTCTTTTCCGTATTTGCGTGCATAAGTTAAAAAAGTGGTGTAATGACCCGCTTCGCTAACCATTAATTCATAATAAAATTTCGATAATTCTGCATCGTCAATATTTTCAGAAAGCACTTTAAATCGCTCGCAACTGCGGGCTTCAATCATGGCCGAAAACAACATTCTATCTACAAACGAAGCGCTGCGGCTTCCACCTTTTTGCATAAACTGATAGAGTTCGTTTACATAGCTATCTTTTCGCTCACGACCCAAAGTGTAGCCACGTGCTTTTATGATTTCAAAAACTTGTTCAAAATGGCTAATTTCTTCTTTTACCAATGCTAATAAATCTGCAACCAAATCAGTTAACTCGGGGTTATAAGTAATAATAGTAATGGCGTTACTTGCTGCTTTTTGCTCGCACCAAGCATGGTCAGTTAATATTTCTTCTAAATTACTTTCTACTATATTTACCCAACGCGGATCAGTTGGAAGTTTAAGACCTAACATATTTTATTTTTATTTACTTAATAAATCTATTTCTTTTTGGTAATCGTATTGCAAATCTTCGTGCAAAGTTTTCATTGAATCATTGATTCGCTTCAGTTGTGCTTTATACAAATTATACAAAACCGGACTTTTCCTAAATTCAATTTTGGTATCGTTTAATGCTTTGCAAAAATGAGTCAATAATTCAATATTGGTAGTTGCTAAACCTGAATATTTAGCATGTTTATTGGCTAAACGAAGTATTTTTCGAATGGTTTTTTTAGCAAAATATAAATTAGAAGTATTCATGTCGCCAAATAATTCCGTCATTTCAACTTTTACATTTTCTATGAATTGTGCTTCATCATGTGTTTGAAAAAGTAAGTAATTCAAAAACTCTTTATTGTCTTTTTTATACTTAGCTAGTTTGGTGCAAAGCTCCACTAATTGGGCAGGATGGAGGGTTTGTAACTCTTTCTTTATTTCCGATAACGAAGCCGATTGCATAATTTGTTGCAATATAGGAGTTAATTTTTTAATTGAAAGATTGGAGGATTACAAAATTGAAAGATTACAAGATTGAAAGATTACAAGATTACAAAGATTGAAAAAACCAATTAACAATTCAACCATTCTCTCAAACAACTTAATTAACCTATCAACCATTCAACCCAATCAACCTTTACCAAAAAACAAAAAGTACTTTTTTATATATTTCTTTTTCTCTTATTTAGCGGCTTAAACAAACACAAAAATAAAAATGAAAAAAATAGTTGTAGCACTAAGTTTAATGGTAATTTCAAGCATTGCAATAGCAGCTCAAAAACCAAAATTAACCGATGGATTATATGCAGAAATGACCACTTCAAAAGGCGTAATTTTAATGAAATTAGAAGTTGAAAAAGCGCCATTAACAGTAGCAAATTTTGTAGGATTATCAGAAGGAAAAATCAAAAATGAAGCAAAAGCATTAGGAGTTCCTTACTATGACAGCTTGAAATTCCACAGAGTTATTCCAAATTTTATGATTCAAGGTGGCGATCCACAAGGAAATGGTAGTGGTGGACCAGGTTATGCTTTTAAAGATGAGTTTGACCCTAGTTTAAGTTTTACAGGTCCTGGTATTTTAGCAATGGCTAATGCGGGACCAACTACCAATGGAAGCCAGTTTTTTATTACACATATTCAAACTACTTGGTTAAACAACAAACACACCATATTTGGAAAAGTATTAGAAGGACAAAACGTAGTAAATACTGTTGCTCAAGGAGATTATATAGTTAAAGTGAAAATTATTCGTGTTGGAAAATTGTATAAAAAATACAAAGGCGAAGTTGTTTTTGAAGAACTAAGAAACAAATAGCTTACATTCAGTTCGAGCGGAGTTGAGAACCTTTCTCGACTCACTCGAACTGACTAGCATTTTAAAGCTTCTGTAGCAGCCTCTTTTTTATGAATTAATAATTATCCAACTGATCACAAATGCTTTCAAAATTTGGGCGAGCCAAGATTTTTTCTTGCATGCAATCATTTCGTAATTCTGCTAAATGTTGAATGATTGAATTGTTTTCAACTTCATTGGTGTGCATCAGCATATCATCGAGTAAGCAGCCAAATGCTCGCACTTCAATTTTTTCAATGGCTTCTGCTTCTTTTGCTTTTGGATTATAAAAAGTAGCTGCTCCAAAATCGCCTAACAAGTTATTGGCTTCTTCATCGTACATAATATTGTGCGCATACAAGTCACCATGATTGATTCCTATAGCATGCAAATGTTTGGCAACTGAAGCAATTCCTTTTGCTATTTTCAATATTTCTAGTGAAGTAAAAACGGTGTTTTCGTTAAAAGTATCTCGAGAACAAGTTTCGAAGTTTGGTGGATTTCCTAAGTTTTTGTAAGTCGGTGGAATCAAGCCCAAAACCAAACCTTTTTTATCATCAGGATGATTGATAATTTTACCCAGAACCTGCACTAAATTTGGATGACTGCCAGCAGCCATGGTGGCATTTTTTTCATTCAATGGCAATCCATCACTTGTCACATCACCTTTAAAAACTTTTACCGCTACTTCTTCATCTTTTAAAATTGCTTTTGAAATAATTCCCGAAGCACCTTGTCCTAATTGATCTTGAATATCCAAATGATTCCAATCTATTCCATTTAATGAATGCGAAACTTGCTCCAGTTCACTCACCGGATTTCCTGCGAATGCAATCCACGAAAGTTTGGGTAATGCTAAAATCCAACTCGGCAACTCAGTTAGTAAATTTGAAGAAATTCGAATCAATTCTAAGTTCTTCAAATTAGCCATTTCAGATGGCAAATGTTTTATTTGATTACCCGCCAAAGCTAATTTTTGCATTCGGTAACATTTACCAAAAGTGGCGGGAATTTCTTCAATCAAATTATTGGTCAAAGTTAGCCAACGTAAATTTTCAGGAAAAGCATCATGGTTAATTTTAATAATTTTATTCGACTTAAAACCAATCATCTCTATGTTTTTACAATGCCCTAAAACACTGGGAAATTCTGTAAAGTTATTATCGGAGAAAAAAGCAATTTTTAGTTGATGTAATTTTCCAAAATCATTGGGTAAACTTTCCAATTGATTATTCGATAAATCTAAAAATTCTAAGGTATCGGCTAAGTCTAAAATTTCTAAGGGAAATGTAGTTAATCCACATGAAAGTTTTAACTGTTTTGTTCCTATTAATTCTCCAGATTGGAGTTGTTTGATGGTTTGCATGCTTATGGCTTATGGCTTATGGCAGCTGGCTTCTAGCTGTTGGCAATTTTATATATTTATATTAGTCCGTGGTTGGTATCCTCACCAATCACTCCATTCCGATTGGTAAGAAAACCAACCGAAAAAAAACGTCATTGCGAGGCAGTCCCTATAACTATCGAGAACAATCTCATTATTTGTTACAGTGAGATTGCTTCTCACGCTTTGGCGTGATCACAATGATGCTAAGAATAATGAAAGAGTTGTATTGTTTGTTAAGTTTTTGCGAAAAAATCCGTCTGACGCTTGCCGAGCCTTGCCCAACAATGCGTCTGACGGAGTTTGAATATATTAGTTTAACCCATTAACTTATAAACTAATCAACTTCTAAACTAATTAACTTATCAACCTTAGCTTAAGCCAGTAATTTCGCCATTTACAAAATCAATCACCATGGCAGCAGGTTCTTTTGGTAAACCTGGCATACGCATAATTTCTCCTGCAACCGCAACTATAAAACCAGCACCATTGTTCAATACCAAGTTTTCAATATGAATATTAAATCCTTCGGCAGCACCCACTTGAGCAGCATTATCAGTAAAACTAAATTGTGTTTTAGCAATACAAACTGGCAATTTATCAGCACCTAAATCAGTTATTTTCTTTAAAGCAGTTTTAGCATTTTTACCTAAAGTAATGCTACTTCCTTTATATATTTTTGTAACAATACTTTTAATTTTTTCTTCAATCGTATCGTTCAAATTATAAGTATGGTTAATAGGTTTACTAGGATTATTCTCCACTATTTCAACCACTTTTTTAGCTAAATCTACTGCACCATTTCCACCATTTGCAAAGCCTTCGTTGATGGCAAAATGAGCACCTTTTTCTTTACACCAATTTTCTATAAAGTTAACTTCTTCATCGGTATCGAAACCAAATTTATTTAAAGCAACAATTACAGTTTGTCCAAATTGTTGTAAACTTTCTATATGGCGTTCCACATTTTTAATACCTGCTTTTAATCCATCCATATTGGGTTGCTTAATTAGTTTTTCGTCAACCTTTCCATGTAATTTTATAGACTGAGTTGTTGTTACCAAAACAGTAGCCTTTGGACTAATTCCAGCAGCACGGCATTTTATATTTAAAAACTTTTCACCGCCTAAATCACTACCAAAACCAGCTTCAGTTACTGCGTATTCACCATGTTGCATAGCAGCTTTTGTAGCCATAATACTGTTACAACCATGAGCAATATTAGCAAAAGGACCACCATGAATAAATGCGGCTCCACCTTCAATGGTTTGAACTAAATTAGGTTGAAATGCATCTTTTAACAAAGTAACCAATGCACCAGCTACTCCTAAATCTTTTACATAAAAAGGTGTGTTATCGTATTTATAACCCAACAAAATATTTTCAATTCTTTTGCGTAAATCATCTAACGAAGTAGAAAGGCAAAAGATAGCCATAATTTCGGAAGCAGGCGTAATATCAAAACCTGTTTCAGTTGGAATTCCATTGGTAGAACCATTTAATCCACTTAACATATAACGCAACGAACGATCATTTACATCAAGTACCCTACGCCATAAAATTTGCTTTAAACCATTCGGATTGTTTTTATTGAAATATTGGTAATTATCAACCAAAGCAGCTAAGGTATTATTAGCCGAAGTAATTGCGTGAAAATCGCCTGTAAAATGCAAGTTAATATCTTCCATTGGCAATACTTGGCTATAACCTCCGCCTGCAGCACCACCTTTCATTCCAAAGCAAGGACCTAATGAAGGTTCGCGCAATGCAACAATGGCTTTTTTACCTATTTTATTTAAACCTTGAGCCAAGGCTACCGAAGTAGTAGTTTTACCACTTCCACTTTTGTTTGGAGTAGTAGCAGTTACCAAAATCAAATTGCTTTGAGCTATTTTTTGTTCATCAAAATCAAATGTAATTTTAGCTTTATACTTACCGTATTGCTCTACTTGATCTTCTGAAATTCCTATGCTTTCAGCAATTTTTTGAATGGGTTGAAGTTTTACTTCACGTGCAATTTCTATATCTGATTTCATATTTTTTTAAAAGATGCAATGTTGAATAATTAATTGAAATTACAAAGTGAAATTTTTCATTAAAGTAGAAGAAATATTAAGTAATTATAAGTATCTTAAAATATATTGTTTGAAGAAGTACGCTTAACTTTTTTACAAAAATTTCTTCCACCATATAATATTTAGGCCAATATATACCCCATCATCTTTTATTTGAGTTGGATAAACATCAACATAATCGCCTTGATTGCCGTTACCTTTTCCCGTTCTTGGGTTATATTTATATCGGTGAATTGGGCAAACTACTTGTTCGTTTTCATCGCATTTTCCTGAACCTAATGGCGCTCCTGCATGCGGACATTTATCGTCCATGGCAAAATATCCATCATGAAGTCTGGTTAAACAAATTCGTTTACCTTCAATGTCTATTGTTCTAACCGAGTTAATGACTTGAGGTTCGGTTCCGTGTAATTTGAAATCGTAAATTTTGTAGAAATGTAATGCCATTTATTAAATATGTGCAGAAAGTAATAAATCTAAATCTTTATGGTAAATATTCAATCTTTTACCAATATGTTTATTGGTTAAATTTCCTCTATAAACATAAACTCCATTTCTGGCGCCAGCATTATTATATAAAAACGATGGAATGTCTTTTGCATCGGCAAGTTTTAGCAACAAAGGGGTAAAAACATTGCTTAAAGCATAACTAGCAGTGCGGCAAACTCTACTTGTAATATTTGGAACACAATAATGAATTACATCGTGTTTAGTAAAAGTTGGGTTTTTATGAGATGTAATTTCACTTGTTTCAAATATTCCTCCTTGGTCTATACTTACATCTATAATTACCGACATTGGTTTCATATTACTCACCATTTCTTCAGTAATAATTATTGGACTTCTACCATCTTCGCTTCGCATACAACCAATAACAACATCGGCAGTTTGTAATGCTTTGCAAATAATTTTTGGGTGTAATAAACTTGTAAAAATACTTTGTCGTAAATTTTCTTGAATCCTGCGTAATTTCGATAAAGAATAATCAAAAACTTTAACCGTTGCCCCTTTTCCTAAAGCAGCTTTTGCAGCATATTCCCCTACTGTTCCTGCGCCAATTATAACAATTTCTGTAGGAGGAATTCCGTTAACACTTCCAAGCATTTCACCTTTTCCGCCATAGGTAGAACTCAATAATTCATCAGCTATACTGATAGTTGTGGTTCCTGCTATTTCACTTAAACTTCTTATTACAGGAAACAATCCATCTTGATCTTTTAAATTTTCATAAGCAATAGCCGTTAACTTTTTTGCCATTAATTCCTTCATAAATGCGCTGCTTTTACTTGCATGTTGCAATGCTGAAATTAATAAATGTTGGGGTGTTAAAAGTTTAATTTCTTCTTCAGTAGGTGGCTCCACTTTTAAAATAATATTGGCTTTAAAAAGTTCTTCTTTGCTGTGGCAAATTTTAGCACCAGCTTCACTAAAATCATTATCGGTAAAGTGTGCATTTTTTCCTGCTCCCGACTCTATCCAAACTTCGTTTCCATTATTTACCAAAAGCTGAACGGATGAGGGTGTAAGCGGAATTCTACCTTCTTGCAAAGTAGTTTCCTTTGGAACTCCAATGTATAAAATATGATTGGAATTACGCTTTTCAAGCAATGCTTCTTTTGGCTGAAGCGATGCTTGTTTGGCTAATTCTGAAAATCCGAAATGTTGATCCATGATTTGTGTTTTGGCAATATTTCAAAAATAACAGATTTATGGAATATTGCAACAACTAGATTTTTACAATTCCATCAACTCATTGTAATCAATTCCCATATGAGAATTATGATAAGTGCATTTACCATTTTCTATCACCAAAACCTGTGGCGATTCGTGCTCAATATTCCATTGTAGCGCAATTTTATTCGAAATGTCTCTATGTGCGATTAAGTCTAAATAATACGGTTTTATTTTCACAGAATCAGTTTCATTATTCCAGTTTCTTTCCAATCTGTTTAACGCACTTGAACTAATGCTGCAACGTGTACTGTGTTTAAAAATCATTATTTTCTCACTTTCAGAAGCAGTATTGATATCCTCTAATTGAGAAATATTGGTAATTTTATTCCATTCCATTTTTAAAAATTCTAATGTTTGGCAGTGTTACTCTTGAAAAATTTACTTTTTAATTTAACAGCTGGAACCCAAATTTTTGACAACAAATATTTTATTGGACTATTTTTTTCAATATGCCAAACCGTAGTTCTTGAAGCTTCTAAATTTGAATCGTGAAGGGTGTAAGCATAAGCAGCTATTGATGTTCTAGATGTTCCTTCCGGAAAATTGATAGCATCGTAACCATGTAAAGTATATTCCCTACAATGCATAATTGCCAATCTGTTAAAAGGAACTTCTACTTCAGTTTTTACGCCTGTTCGTCCATCTTCTAACTTCAAGTTTCCTGCGTAATTTGGATTCCAATCTTTGTTGATATAAAGCAACAAATTCAAGTTTCTGTACCAGTTTTCGTGCAATGGGTGATAGTTAAAATCGGCATGCATATCTAAAAAACTGCCTTCTTTTCCCTGATGAATTCCACCTCCATAAAAAGTCTTATCTACAAATACATCTTCATTGGTAACAAACTTTAACCATTCTTGAAATCTGTCGCTAATAAAATCATTGTATAATTCTAAAAATTCACCACCTAATTCATGGAATTTTGATTTTTCGAATTTATTTTTTGCAAAAACATAATCAGCACTTGCAGTTTCTATAACAGGAATATTATTATAAAGTGTTGTTAATTTTTCTTCATCGCAAATACCATCAATTCCAATATGTGGGAAAGGTTGAGCATTTAAAAACTGTTCGCGATATATTTCTTTATTCGCTTCTATTTTATCAAAAAGAATCATTTGTTATATAAATTATTGGCGCAATATAAAACTATGAAACTATTAATACATGAAACTATATGGTAAAAATTTAATTTTTTAAGTCAATCCAAACTTACTTCAAAACTACATTGGTATTTCCTTCTTATCTATTATTAAAAATAATAAAATATTAAAATTAAAAATATTGAACCAAGTACAAACAAAAAAAAGCAGATAAAATACCTACTTTTCCTGTTTTTTTATTTATTAAATTTCTTCTTCTTCATCTAATTCCTCTTCCCATTCTTCATCATCTTCTTGTTCATCAAAATCAAAATCGTCAAAATCAAAATCATCCACATCAATCATAACAACTGCACCTTTAAAGGTTCCCGTGCATAAAATTTCATCCATGTTAAACCAAATACAATCAACTAAATCTTTTTCTTCGTTGTATTCATTTACGGTCATTAATGGGCCACCAGAAATCAATCTAACGGTGTCGCCCACACTAAATTCATTTATCATATTTTGAGTTTATTTAAATTGTAAAAGTAAAATATATTTATTACAAAATGAGTATTTAAAAATATATGAAAATTAGTAGGTGTTTTTAACTGATGCCATCGCTTAAAGCGATTGCATCAGTTAATGAATCATTCAAATTCCCTACATATTGCGTCTATACTGTCCGCCAACTTCAAATAAGGCGTTGGTAATTTGTCCTAATGAGCAGTATTTTACTGTTTCCATTAAGGCTTCAAATATGTTTCCGTTATGAATGGCTACTTGTTGAATTTTAGCCAACATTTCTTGTCCTTTGTCTATGTTTCCTGCTTTTAATTCATTCAACATCGTAATTTGGAATTCTTTTTCTTCGGTGGTTGAACGAATCACTTCTTGCGGAATAACAGTTGGTGAACCTTTAGAACTTAAGAATGTATTTACCCCAATAATTGGATATTCGCCCGTATGTTTTAGCATTTCGTAATACATACTTTCTTCTTGAATTTTATTACGTTGGTACATGGTTTCCATAGCGCCTAAAACACCACCACGTTCGTTAATTTTATCAAACTCTGCAAGTACTGCAGACTCTACCAAATCAGTTAATTCTTCAATGATAAATGAACCTTGTAAAGGATTTTCATTTTTAGCCAAACCTAACTCACGGTTAATGATTAACTGAATTGCCATTGCCCTACGTACCGACTCTTCAGTAGGTGTTGTTATAGCTTCATCATACGCATTAGTATGTAACGAATTACAGTTATCGTAAATGGCGTAAAGTGCTTGTAAAGTAGTACGAATATCGTTGAAATCAATTTCTTGTGCATGTAAACTTCTACCACTGGTTTGAATATGGTATTTCATCATTTGACTGCGTTCGTTTCCGCCATATTTTAGCTTCATGGCTTTAGCCCAAATTCTACGACTTACTCTTCCAATTACTGAATATTCTGGGTCAATTCCATTGCTAAAGAAGAATGAAAGATTTGGTGCAAAATCATCAATATTCATTCCACGGCTTAAGTAATATTCTACAAAAGTAAAGCCGTTTGAAAGTGTTAAAGCTAACTGCGTAATAGGATTTGCTCCTGCCTCGGCAATGTGGTAACCACTAATAGAAACGGAATAAAAATTACGTACCGCATTATTGATAAAATATTGCTGTACATCACCCATTACTCGTAACGAAAATTCGGTAGAGAAGATACAAGTATTTTGTGCTTGATCTTCTTTTAAAATATCAGCTTGTACCGTTCCACGAACTTGTTTTAAAGTTTCTACTTTAATTTTTTTATAAACATCGGCTGGTAAAACCATATCGCCTGTAACGCCTAATAACATTAAGCCTAAGCCATCATTTCCTTCTGGAATTTCTTCATTGTATGTTGGTCTTTCTGTGCCTCTTGATTTAAAAATAGTAGTTAATTTTTCATTTACTTCTGCTTCTAAACCATTTTGTTTGATATAAATTTCACATTGTTGGTCAATGGCAGTATTCATAAAAAACGCACAAATAATTGCCGCGGGCCCATTAATGGTCATGGATACCGAAGTTTTTGGATCGGCTAAATTAAAGCCAGAATACAATTTTTTTGCAGCATCTAAACTCCAAACACTCACACCTGAATTACCAACTTTTCCGTAAATATCAGGTCTGTGGTCAGGATCTTGTCCGTATAAAGTTACCGAATCAAAAGCAGTACTCAAACGCTTAGCTGGCATGCCTTTACTTACATAATGAAAACGTTTATTTGTTCTTTCTGGTCCACCTTCACCAGCAAACATCCTGGTAGGATCTTCACCTTCACGTTTAAACGGATAAATTCCAGCAGTGTAAGGAAATTCTCCAGGGAAATTTTCCTGCAATGCCCAACGTAGAATATCGCCCCAACCTTTAAATTTAGGAACGGCTACCTTTGGAATTTGTGAATGTGAAAGCGATTCTGAATGCGTTTTTATTTTTATTTCTTTATCGCGAACTTTAAAAATATAGTATTCATTTTTATACTGCGCAATTTTTTCTTCCCAAGTATCTAAAAGTATTTTATTACGAGGATCTAAATCTAAATTTACTGTAAAATAAGCTTCTTCCAATGCTTTTACCAATCGGTCTTTATCATCCATTTTCGATGATTTGATGGTTTCAATACTTGATTTTAAACCAAATAATTGATCAGCAATTTCAGCTTGTTTGCTTACCCATTTGTCGTAGTTGCGGTTATTTTCCGAAATTTCAGAAAGGTAACGAATGCGAGCAGGCGGAATGATGTAAATCTTTTCGCTCATTTCCTCACTAATATGGTATTCAGTTTTCAAATTAGCGCCTGTTTTCTCTACCAATTTATTCATGATAGATTTATACAATCTATTCATTCCCGGATCATTGAATTGCGAAGCAATGGTTCCAAAAACTGGCATCAAATCAGGGTCTTTATCAAATAATTGGTGGTTACGTTGATACTGTTTTTTTACATCTCTCAATGCATCTAACGAACCTTTTTTATCAAATTTATTTAATGCAATGATGTCGGCAAAATCCAACATATCAATTTTTTCTAATTGCGTAGCAGCACCATATTCTGGTGTCATTACGTATAAACTCATATCGCTATGTTCTATAATTTCAGTATCGCTTTGACCAATGCCCGAAGTTTCTAAAATAATCAAATCAAACTGAGCAGCTTTGATTACATCAATGGCTTCTTTTACATATTTTGACAATGCCAAATTGCTTTGGCGAGTAGCCAATGAACGCATGTAAACACGAGAATTTTTGATTGAATTCATTCGGATTCTATCGCCCAATAATGCGCCACCAGTTTTGCGTTTGCTTGGATCAACAGAAATAATAGCGATTGTTTTTGATTCAAAATCCATCAAAAACCTACGCACCAATTCATCTACCAATGATGATTTTCCCGCACCGCCAGTTCCGGTAATTCCTAGAATTGGTGTAGAGACGCGATTAATCGCGTCTTTACCAAAAACCTTGTGAAATTCATCAGGGAAATTTTCAGCTGCAGAAATTAATTTAGCAATCGATTTATAATCTTGTTCTTTTACTTTTTGGTTAATTTCATTTGCATCCGCTAATAAATTAGCGCCTGTTGCAAAATCAGATTGCTGCAACATATCGTTGATCATGCCTTGCAATCCCATTGCGCGTCCATCATCGGGAGAGTATATTCTGGAAATCCCATAAGCATGTAATTCAGCAATTTCAGTAGGTAAAATTACACCACCACCTCCAAATATTTTGATATGTCCGCAACCTTTCTCTTGTAGCAAATCGTGCATGAATTTAAAATATTCTACGTGACCGCCTTGGTAGCTAGTCATGGCTATTGCATTAGCATCTTCCTGAATGGCAGTATCCACTACTTCTTCCGCACTTCTATCATGTCCTAAATGAATTACTTCGGCACCGGTTGATTGGATAATTCTGCGCATAATATTAATGGCAGCATCATGTCCATCGAACAAAGCAGCAGCGGTTACAATTCTAATTTTATTAACTGGAGTATATTTTTCTACAATTTCCATATTTGCACTAATGATGATATTGGGCGAAAATAATAGATTTTACTAAAAGTATTTTACTAATTTAGTTTAGTAAATTGATTGAGAAATTATTTCACAAAAACTAATTAAATATTTTAAATAATTGGTTGATTAATTAACAAATCTTTATAATTAATTGTAGTATGATTAAACTAATAATTTTACCAATCGCTTTTATTTTTTTTATCAATAAATTATTGGATTAATGAACAATAACATAAGGAAAAAATATATTATGAAATGAACTTTTCTGATTAAACTTCGATGCAAATCTAATTGCCGCAATTATGTTTCCAAATGATTCAACTTACTACTTATAAGACGTTAAACAAGGGTTAGTTGGAATAAAAATAATAATTTGATTGTTCCTAAAAATCAATTTTTACTTTTAATCATTTATTAAAGTAATTAAAACAGAAATAGAATATTGGAATAAGAGTAATTAAAAAATATTCTAATACTCTACAAATCTCATTTCCCAAATCTTAAGTATTCTACGGAAATACCATTGATGAAATTGATAAATTCATCTGCTTTTTTCAATATATGAACATTTGTTGGAATATGAGCATCGGAAACAATAAACTGATAACCAGAAACTAAAATCTGAGAATGTGGCCAATTCTCACTCAAAAAATTAAGCATTTCTTGAACAGGAACTTTCAAATGTGCTATTGTTGCAGTGGTATAAATATAATCAGGTGATTCATTTTTAAAAGCATTTTTTAAATCTTCTAAAGGAACTTCTTGACCTAAAAATATCACATCGTGGCCACGAGACCGAATGATATAATTTGCGAATAATAAACTTAATGAATGAGTTTCTGTTTCGGGTAAAAACAGCAAGAATTTTTTCCTGCATTCACCTTTATTGGCCACTTGACTATCGATGTGGCAAAAAAGTTTTTGTTTAATAATATTTGTTACAAAATGTTCATGAGATGGCTGAATAGCGCCTATTTGCCATAATAATCCCACTTCAACTAAAAAAGGCAAAATGATATTTATATACGTTTCTTCTAAACCAATGTCATTAATTAATTCATTTAATTTGTTGTGAAATCCCAACTCATCAAACGACATCATTGGTGAAATTAAATCTTTAATTTGATTGGTGAATTTATTTGAATTATCAGAAAGTTTAACAATTGAATTTGACATTTCACTAGCTGTCATTTTAGCAATTTCCGAAATTTTTACATTGTGATTATTTAAAACGCTAATATTTAATAGCAGTTTTAAATCTTCATCATCATAATAACGAATATTGGTTTCTGTTCGCTTTGGCTTTAAAAAGCCAAAGCGCTGTTCCCAAATCCTTAAAGTGTGACTTTTAATGCCAGTTAATGATTCAATATCTTTTATAGAAAACGTTGCCAAATGCTAATTATTATTTTATTATTACATTTCATAAACATAATGAGAGTATGAATGTTTTCAATTATATAAAATAAAATATGAAATATCTAATTACAGGTGGTAGTGGCCTAATAGGCAGCGCAATAACTAAATTACTTTTAGAAAAAAATGAAGATGTTAATTGGTTAACAAGTTCAAAAAAAAATAAAATCGGTGTAAAAAGTTTCAATTGGAATATTTATACTAACCAAATAGATGAAAATTGTTTTCAAGATGTTGATGTAATCATTCATTTGGCCGGTGCTGGAATAGCTGATAAAAAATGGACAGTTAATCGTAAAAAAGAATTAATTGATAGTAGAATAAAGTCAACTCAATTGTTGTTTGAAACCTTAAATCTCAGACAAAATAAACCAAAATCTATTATTTGTGCTTCTGCAATTGGAATTTACAAAAACCAAAATGATGATTTATTAAACGAAGCAAGTGAAATTGGTACTGATTTTTTAGCTAATTTAACCAATCAATGGGAAAATGAGGTGAACAAATTTGAAAACATAGGAATTAGAGTTGTAAAAATAAGAACTGGAATCGTTTTGAGTAAAGAAGGTGGGTATTTAAAAAGTGTAGCCGCACCAGCAAAATTTGGATTAGCAGCAGCTTTAGGAAATGGAAAAATGATTACTAGTTGGATACATATTACAGACATGGCTCAATTATTTTTATTTGCTGCTAAAAATGAAAAAATGCAAGGTGTTTATAACGCGGTAGCTCCAAATCCAGTTACAAACTATGAAATGACAAAACAAATTGCTAAGGCATTAAACAGACCATTTTTTTTACCCAATATACCCGCCTTTATTTTGAAATTAGTTTTTGGCGAAATGGCATCGGTTATATTTATGAGCCAAAATATTTCCTCAAAAAAAACGGAAGAAACTGGTTTTAAATTTGAATATTTAAAAATAAAAGAGGCATTAGAAAATATTTATAAAAAGTAGGTTTTTAAATATTGGCAACTATTTTCTATTTAATTTTTATAATCAATTGGAAAAATTATTTAATTACAGATTTTATATTTTTTTGAAGCGAAATATCATCTTTCAAATCAGATAATGTTTCGATTAATAAGCCAGAAACAGCATTCAATTGTTCAATGATTTCATGCTTTTCCGCATCACTTGTTGATTTTTTTAAAGAACTTATAAGATTAGAAATACGACTTGTATGAGAACTTAAATTAAGTGAAAAAACATTAGAAAAATTTAATAAGCTATTATTCCGTTCTGTGACCAAATCAAATGATTTTTTTAAATTAGATTCCGTTGCTTTTCTTTCAGTAATATTATAATGTATTCCTATTGAACCTATAACGTTTCCTTGATCGTCAAATAAAGGAGTTCCACTAACTAATACATCAATAATTTCACCTGTTTTATGTAAAATTTGAATCTCGTAAGCACTAGAAAAACCTTTTTTCCTATCGCCAGTAGTGGAGTGAAAATCTTTTATTTTTTTTACTGGAACAAATATTTCTATTGCATTTTTTCCAATTAATTCATTTTCGTTATAACCTACTAATTCACAAAATTTAGGATATGCTTTTGTTATAATTTCGTTGTTATCTACCTCCAAAATTCCTAATTCCATGTTTTCAATTAGACTACTATATTTTGTTTCATTTTTTTGTATGTCAAATTCTATATTTTTTCGTGCAGTAATATCTTGAATAGCACCAATAATTCTATATGCTTCACCATTTTCATTAAACTCTATGTTTGAAAAATCAGAAAGCCATCTTATTTGTCCAGTTTTATTATTAATTATTCTAAATTCACAAGTACTGTTAACATCTTCAAATTTACTGTTTTTATAGTAATTTAGAGCTTTATCCTTATCGTCTAAATGTACTAACTTTATAAAATCATCAATAGATTTTATAAAGTTATCGTCAATTCCTAAAATATCGAAAATATTTTGAGAAGCTTGAAATTTAAAGTTAATAATATTTAATTCATAGTTGCCTAAAAAAGCTAATTTTTGAGCAATTTGAAGCTTTCTTTGATTTTCTAATAATAAATTTTCGGATTGCTTTCTTTCTGTTAAATCCATATCTGAACCAGAAACACGAATTGCCTTTCCTGAATCATCTCGCAAAAAATAACCCCTTGAAAACATAAAAACAAAATGCCCTTCTTTATGCTTGGCCCTGTATTCTATTTCATATGTTTTTTTATTGGAAATAAGTGATTCATTAAAAATATTTTGAACCCTTTCCAAATCATTTGGATGAACAATTTTTTCCCAATAGTTAGGAATATTAACTAATTCATTGTTATTGTAACCAATATTATTCCACCATTTTGGTGAATAAAAAACAATGTTGTTTTGTAAATCCCAATCCCACCAACCTTCATTTAATCCAGCAACAATCAACTTAAATCTTTCTTCACTTTTAACTAAAGCTTCCTCCGCTATTTTTCTATCATCAATGTTTTTAAGCACAAATGCAACTGCTAAAATTTCACCATTTGAATTTCTAATTGGCAAATAAGTAATATGCCACCAAATTGTTAATTCATTATAAAAAACTTCCTTTTCGTAATTTATTTCTTTACCTTTTAAAGCCAATTCAAAGTTTTCTATAAAGCTGTTTCTGTTTTCATTGACAATATAATCAATGATATCATCGCCTTCAATAACTTGTAAATCGAAAACCACTTTTATATAATGTTCGAATAATTTATTAAATGATAAAATAGTTTTTTGAGGGCTTAAAATAGAAATTAAATCATTGCTACTATCAAATAAAGCAGCAAATTTATCTTCAGATTTTAGTAAGTTATTTTCTTTGTAAATGGGTCTAGAAATTTCAGAAACGTAAATTAAATGTAAATCATTATCAATATTAAGTTGAACATTAATTTTTATTGAAATAGTTTCATTTTTATCATTGATTATTTGACTAATTAATTCTTTTTTATTAGAATAATATAATTTTTGCCACCAAGCTTTTGGAAATATCAAATTTATATTTGGCAACAAATCAAAAATTGTTTTTGATTTAATTTCAATATTCGTAATATTTAACAAATTGATTGCACTTTGATTTGCATTAATAACTTTTCCATCGTTATTTAAAATAAAAATCGAAATTGGAGAATCATTAAATAATGCTTCTGAAATTTTGGAATTATAATTAAAATTTAATCGTAATGGCATTTAGTTCTATTTAGTTAAAAAAAATTCTATAAATAAAATGAAAAACATATGAAAGAATAAGCAAATTTAAAAATTAACTTAATAAACAAAAATTAAATAACAGAATCTGTTTTATTTAATTCTTTAAGTACCTAAGAACTTAATTATATTTAATAATAATAAAATTCAATTTGTAAATATCTATTATTACCAATCAAAATATTAATTATTTTAAAATATTAATAGAAAAATATAATTAAAGTTTACTTTTTGAAATCTATAACTTAAAAAATATATTTGTATCAATTCTATGATAAAATTTATTCCTGTATTATTAATAATTATTTTGACTTTTTCAACTGCATTTGCGCAGCGAAATCCAAATACAAATGCCGATAAAATAAATAAAAATAAAAAGGGAGACACTATTCAAAACAACCAAATTCAAAATAAAACTAATAGCAATTCCATTGATATAAATAGTGGAAACAAAGGTCAATTTGGTGCATATTTAAATTATGGAACAAGCTCTTTTGAATCACCCGAACTTGAGGGCATTGGTTTTGGATTTAAATTAGGGAAAAATTTATTAGGGGAAAACTTACCTATTTCACTTATTACCGGTCTTGGTTTTGACTATTTATACTTTGGCGGAAAAAGTACAACCCAAAGTAATAATGTAAAGATTGCAATTAATAGCAATGCATATGGTTGGTATCCATATTTGGATTTAGAGTTAGGTTCAAGTTGGCCAATTACTTTATTTGGAACTGCATACTGGGGTGGAAGATTTTTCTTTACCAGACAAAACATTAATTATACCGATGCAAATAATCAACCTAAAACTGATACAAAAAATTTAGAGGGAGATGTAACACAAATTTATGGTTTAGGTGGTGGATTGAAACTTAAATTAACAGAAGGATTGAAACTAGAATTACGTTACCAGCAAAACCATGGAAATGAAATAAAAATTATTGACCCTTCTTCTATTCAATTTGATAGTTTTGGCAATTTAAATTCATATAAAAATAAAAGTACTCAAACCTATTTAGAAATGTTGTTTTTAGGATTATTGATTTGCTTGTAATTTATTTCAAAACGGTAAAGTTACCTTTTAAAGTATTGCTTTCTCCTGTCCAGCCACTATAATTTACTATATAAACATACACATCATTTGCTATTAATTGACTTGTTAAGTTTAAACTAAATGGTTTATTTTTATCATTGGTTTCAAAAAGTAATTGCCCCCAACGGTTATAAATTTTTAAGTTAAATTCTTTCACAAAAGCATGCTCTACTTTCCAAACATCATTTAAATTATCTCCATTTGCAGTATATGCATTTGGAGCATATACATAAGGCGATTGCAATAATTCAACCGTATTTGATTCACTAATTGCATTGCCAATATTTGGATTTTGATGGGCAACAATTTGATAAAAATATAATCCAACTTGATAATCAAATGTTTTATCTTGGTAGGAAAATTGTTTAGTATTATTCGGCAAAGTATTAACAAAATTTCGGTTATAATCATTGGCTTTTAACAAATCAAATTTTTGAGTTCCAAGTGTCCAATAATTAAAATCTTGCCAAGTTAATGTATGAATTAATTTTTCTGAAATTCCTTTTAATAAAATACTACAAGCAGAATCATTATTTAAACTTTCTAAACCACATTCGTTTGAATTGGTAATTTTGTAACAATAAGAATGATCATCTACTTTTACTTCAGTATCAATATATGTAGTATCAGAAATTGAATTTATAGTATTTAAATAAGTAAACCCATTTCCATTTCTGTCTTGCATTTTATAAATGTTATAATTTAAAAAATGCATTGAATCATTCAATGATTTATTCCAAATCAATTTTACAACTTGATCATTTTTTACAGTAACTGTATTCCAAGTTATTTTTGGCGGGTAAATAGCATTTTTCATTCGCAAACAAATAATGTTAGAACTATCAGCTGGTTTGTCACAAATATCAATACTTACCGTTTGATAACAATAATTAATTGTTGCATTATCAATTGCAAATTTATCAATAAATGAACTGTCAAAACTCCAACTCGAATAATCTCCTAATGTACTAGCATAATTATTTGCATTGTACCTTATTAATTTAAATTTCTTGAAATATCTATTGGTTATAACTTTAGGTATAACCACTTTTACTGTTTGGTTATTTAGCTTTAACGGACACTGTAAAACAGGTAACGGAATATTGCTAATTGGCAAAATATTTATTCGAACAACTTTGGTTTTTTCACGTGGTTGAGGACATTGATTATCTCGGACTTTAAAAAACAAATCCCAAGATTTAATTTCAGTATTACAATCAGTTATCATTCTAAATGTAACAGTTGCTGAATTCAAACCATCAGTTTTTACAATTGCTAAATCTTTAAAACCTAATAAACTCCCTGAAATTTCAGCAAATATAGAATCTTTACTTCCAGTACCATAAATAGTAAAACTTGCATTTAAAGTATCTGTTTTAATAAATTCAACAACAGTATCATTTACATTTAAGAATCCTGGATTAGCTATAGTATCACCTTCATATATACTGTAAATTATTCTACTTGTATCGCCAATAATACCACAATTATTTACTCCAATTAGCATATATCTAGTTTGAATAATTCGATGGTTAAATGCGTTAAAATCTAACCTTTCATTTGTTTGCCAATTGGCAATTGTATCTATTAAAACAAACGGACTATTATTGGTGCTTTTTAGCAATTTTAAATAACCAAAAGTACTTGGTTTTTGATTATATGCTTCCCATTTTACCTTTACTAAACTAGTTGATAAACTATTTAAACACTCAAGAAATGGTGGTGCAATTGGAGGTGATAAAACTATAATTTTTATTTTTCCTGATCCTGTTTTAGAAATTGGACAAGCATCATCTATTAAACTTAAATCTACTACAAAAGTATCAGGTAAAAAATCTTTACATAAAGTTGGCCAAATTAACCTTGCCTGTGTTAATCCTTTACTCCTACTTACTACATTAAAACTTGCAGGATTAGCTCCTGACATGAGTATAGTTCCACTAGCTGAAACAGTTATTGAATCATTATCTTTATCAAATATATTGGCTATAAAATTCAAGGTATCACCAGCATTTACATATAAAATAGTATCTCTAAATTCAGGAGGATAAATAGAAGCATCTAAATTAAATTTAAAAACTCCAATATTACAACCGGCACCACCAAAACTATTTCTACCAGGGTTAGAATTACTCCAAGCATTAGGAGTAGTTGGAAAATCGCTATTGCCCCAACAACCGGCACAAACAGTTTGATAAATAGTAAAATTTTGATCAAAATGACTTGTTCCACCATCTACATGTTCAGCACTTAAGGTTCCTCCATAAAAACTAGCATAAGTTAATTCTTTTAAACCATCACCTAAAATCATTAAGTAAAAATCGCTTCCATCAGTTGTTCTTTGAAAAGCATTAGGCGTTGTTGGTAGACCAAATGTATTATCAACATTGGCATTATTATACGAATTTGTAGTTCCACCCCAACCACTAAAATATAGTCTATTACATTTATCAATTACAAAAGCCGTAGGTGATAAACTTGGGTAAGATGAAGCTTTACCAAAAGTAGTAGAAACAAATTCAGAAGTCAATGCTCTATTAAATCCTTTTACAAATTGCTTTGCATTTGCAATTCCGTAAACTCCTGGAGTAATAGAAATTGTACCTGTTGTTTGACCTATTACATAAATATCACCATTTTCATTTTCTTGAATTAAATAACTTTGATCATAAGCGGAAGTCCCTACATAAATAATAGTTGGCGATACTGAACCACTTGTATTTGTTTTCAAAATAAATCCATCTACTCCACCATGATAAGGAAAAGCAGATGTTGTATTGGGCAAATTACTAGAAGTAGTTCCACCAGTTACATATAAATTATTTAAGGCATCTACTATAATTGCATAGCAAGCATCATCGCCAGATCCACCAACATAAGTACAAAAATTTAAATTAGTTAATGATGAATTGAATTTAGCAATTAAACCATCAATAACTCCACCACCATAAGTAGGTTGTAAAGCATTTGGCAATGGTAATAAATCAACATTTGCTGAAGATGTTACACTTGAAATATAAATATTATTGAACCTATCTACAATTATTTCTCCTCTATACCAATCAGAATAATTATAACATAAAACTCCATTATTAGTTGGGTAACCCATTTGTTCAATTCCAGTAATACCATCACGTTTTGCTCCACCTAAAAAAGTAGAGCCTAATAAAACAGTTCCATCACTACTTAATTTACTTACAAAAATATCCGACAAACCATTGAAAGTTCTATCGTAACCAGCAGATGAAACAGGGAAATTAGAAGAATAAGTTGAACCCATGATTACAATATCACCTACACTGTTAGCACTCATACTGTGTGGTTGTTCATTATTGGTTCCGCCTAAATAAGTAGCCCATAACATATTGGTACCATCAGGAGAAAATTTAGTAATAATACAATCACGGGCATAATCATTACCTGAGCCATTTCCTCCAGCAAAACTAGCTTGAAATTTACCCGTTGTTCTAGGAAAACTAGCTCCATAAACGGTACCGCCTGCAAAAGTATTTCCTGAGTAATCAAATGCTGAGCAAAAACCAAAATTATCAGCAACGGAACCAACATAAGTTCCGAAAATTAAGGTTGGATCTATAATTAATTCTTTCTCCTTTTCATATTCACCAATTTGAAAAGATAAAATATTATTGTTTAATTGATAAGCTGAATAAATTTTAGTAGAAGACTTTTTAAATCTTTGAAATGATTCTGGTTTTTGTTCAACAATATTTCCAACCCATGTACTTACTATTAAATCTTCATTTTTAATTATTAAAGAATCTGCACCTTCATATCTTAATTTTATTTGGGATGGATCTGCTAATGGTTTTACTATAAAATTAGATTTAGCAGAGTAACCATTACTAATAATCTCTAAATCTATACCTTTATAAATATTTTTTAAAATAATTTGATGGTATGCTCTAACTCCACTACGCCAACTAGATTGATCTCCAATAAAATAGTTAAACTTTTCTCCAAATGTTTGACGTGCTTCTACTTCAATTTCTCTTGAATAACTTCCATCAAAAAAAACCTTAACCACTTGTGCATTTCCTGCATTCACATTTTGTCCATGTTGATGATCATGAACAGCTTTTTTATCAACTAAATAATAAGTTAAACAATTTTTAGAAACAAATAAATGTCCTCCAGGAATGTCAGCTTTAAAAAGAACTTCAGAAGTCCATTGACCTTTGTTCTCAATAAATTTAATTTGAAAATTGGTATCTGCAGTCACATTATTAATTATAAAAAATGCACTAAATAGTAACATCAAACTTTGTTTTTTTATAAAGTTTGTTGTTATAAATAAATGAGAAATATAAAAAATAAATAGCTTCAAATTTTTAATGTTTAAACACAAGCAATTTAGATAAAAAAAATAATTAACAAGTAATAAAATTTAAAGCTGAAAAAAATTACATAAAATAGTTAAATGACCAAAAGTTCTTCTTTTAAAAATAAAATCTTGCGTCATAATATAAAAATTTAGTTTAAAATGGTACTTAAATAAAATAAAAAAACCCCACAAAAGTGAGGTTTTTTAAAAATCCGGCAACAACATACTTTTCCAGGTTTTACCCCAGTATCATCTGCGCAATTGAGCTTAACTTCTCTGTTCGGAATGGGAAGAGGTG
>CANGGG010000046.1 GCA_947453415.1 Bacteroidota bacterium
GCGGTGGCCCAGTAGCCGGTACTTTAAATATAAATAACAATACCATTGGTGGAGTTAACTTTAATGCAGCAACTGGTACCGATTATATAATTGGTGTAACCACTACTGTTCTTAATGCTTTAAACATAATAGGTAACAATATTAATGGAGTTACCCTAACGGGTGCTACTACCAAAATTTTACGAAGCATTTATGTGTCAACTGCAGTGGCTACATGTGCTAATAATATTAGCAACGATACTTTTCAAAACTATACTTATTCGGGAGGTACACCAACAGGTGAATTTAGTTTAATATATGCGTTAGGCACATCGTTAAGTTATAACATAAATAATAATACATTAATAGGCGGATTAACTATACCATCGTCAGGTGCTACTTATTTAATTTATAACAGTCAAAGTACGCCAAATGTTACTGTTTCTAGTAATTCATTAAGTGGAACAGGTATAAATAGAACAGGTGCATCAGGAACATTTTATGCATATTATAACTTTGGAAGTCCTGGTGTAGGAACTGTTAATATTGTTAATAATAGTTGTAATAATATTACATTAAATGGTACTTCTGCTTTTGATGGTTTTGAACACAGAACTTCAACCAGCCAAACTATCAGAATTATTAATAATACGGTTTCAAATATTAATGGTGGAACAGGTGTAAAATATGGTATTTACCAAGGTTATGGTGCGGTAGGAAGTGCTATTTATAATAATAATATTTATGGTTTAAGTGGTGGTGGAATTATATACGGAATTTTTGTTGGATCAGTTGCACCTTTGGGCATGGATTGCTTTGGCAATAAAGTAGATTCAATAACTGCTACGGGAACTGGTATTGCTTACGGAATTTATAATTCATTAGGTGGTGGAGTTACCTCTATTTATAAAAACAAAATAAACAATATTATAAATAACAATGCTGCTGGAAGTGCAATTGGCTTACATATTAATGGTGGTACTACTTTTAATATTCATAATAACTTAATAGGAAACATTGGTGCTCCAACCTCAAGTGGAACCAATCAAGCTATTGGGTTAAATATTATTGCAGGAACTACACATAATATTTACTTTAATACCATTAACTTAAATGCGGTTAGTACTGGAGCTATTTTTGGCACAAGTGCAATAAGTGTAAATGCAACTCCAACTACAATTGTATTAAGAAACAATATTATAACCAATACTTCTATAGCTAATTCCACAGGTTTAACAGTAGCATACAGACGTGCAAGTAATGTGTTAACTAATTACAGCACTTTGTCTAACAATAACTTGTTTTATGCAGGTACGCCAAGCGCAAATAATTTAATATTTAATGATGGTACAAATAGCGATCAAACTGTTTCAGCTTTTAAAAGTCGTTTAATCACATTTGAACAAGCATCATTTACCGAAAATCCAACATTTATTAGTACTACGGGTTCTAATAATGGTTATTTACATTTAAATTTACTTACTCCCACTCAGTGCGAAAGCGGTGGAACAAATATTTCAGGTTTCCCATACGATTACGATTCAATAATTAGACAAGGAAATACTAGTTATACAGGAACAGGTTCTAATCCAGATGTGGGTGCAGATGAGGGAGAATTTATTGGCATTTTGATGTCGTTAGATTCTAGTAACGTAGATCAAGTGGCAACTGCTGTTCCTTTAAACTCTACTAACCAACAAGTGGTAGCAATAAGGGTATATGCATCTAATAATTTTAATGCACTTAATGTTACGTCTTTAAAATTAAATACTGCGGGTACTACTAACGTAAATGATATTCAAAATGCTAAAGTATTTTATACAGGTTCTAGTCCCGTGTTTTCTAGCGCTATCCAATATGGTAGTACTGTGGCTATTCCTAATGGAAACTTTTATGTTACAGGTTCAAGGGCTTTATCATCTGGCGTAAATTATTTTTGGGTTACTTATGATGTAAAATCTACTGCTACTGCCAATAATTTTATAGATGCAAGAGTTGATAGCATTGTAATTGGTGGTGCTAATTCAGCGCCATTAAATGGCAATCCTACAGGTGCAAGAAAAATATTAGTTTCATTGTCTGGTAACTTTAATGTAGGTGTGGGGCAAACTTATGTAACCATTACTTCTGCCATAGATGATATTAAATCATTGGGTGTTTCAGGTCCTGTTGTTTTTACTTTAAAAGATGCTTTATATAACGCTACATCTGGCGAAATATTTCCAATAGTATTTAATAATTACTTTGGTTCATCGGCTACAAACACGGTAACTATTCGCCCTGATTTAGGAAATATTTCTCGAGTTGAAAGTTCAAATGCTACTGCTACTTTCGATTTAAATGGTATTTCTAATTTAATTATTGATGGAAGATTAGGCGGAACAGGAACTTTTGTTGCGGGTAATAATTTAACCATTGTAAATACAAATGCTGCTGCGCCAGCAATTCGCTTTATTAATGAAGCCTCAGCAAACAAAATTTTATATGCCGATCTTCGTTCTAATAACATTACAGCTCCTGGAACTTTAGGTGCGGGTGTGGTAAATTTTGGAACTACTACTGGTTTAAACGGAAATGATAATAATATTATCCGTTATTGCGATATTCACGAAGATGGTTTAAGTAATCCTACTATTGGAATTTCCTCTATCGGTTCTATTACCAGTGTTGCAACTAATAATGATAACAATATTATTGATAGTTGTAATATTTATAATTACTTTAATCCCACCATTGCAACTGCGGGCATTTATGTAGGTGCTAATAACGGTTCTTGGACTATTAATGCAAATAAATTTTATCAAACAGTAAGTGTTACAACCACCGGAACTCAATCGCATCGCGCTATGTGGATTACTCCAAACACAGCTGCATTAACTTCTGCAAGTGGATTTATTATTACGAATAATTATATTGGTGGAAATGCTTCAAACGGAACTGGTACTTGTAACATGAATGGCACTTCTGCTTATCAGTATTTAGCTATGGATATTTCAGTTGGAATTGGGACTGCTACTTCTGTTCAAAATAATAAAATTACAAATTTTGCAATTACCACTGGTTTTTCGGGAAATTGTATTTATGGAATTAACGTTGCTAATGGAAACGTAAATGTTGGAACTGTTACAGGTAACTTATTTGGCTCAACTACTACTAACGGTGCATTTACTTATACTACCACTACTACTAATGGTGGAATTATTCCTTTACGTTCGGGTGCAGGTGGTACCATTAATTTTTCAAATAATATTGTTTCAGGTGTTGATTTAATAAGTAGTTCTACCACCAGTTTTAATGTATTTAATGGAATAGCGGGTTCTGGCGGGGCTAATATTATTATAGATAATAATACCATTGGAAGTACTACTTTAGTGAACAGTATTAACATGATTTCTACTTCGGCTACTGCCACTGCAGCTTCTACTTTAAGAGGTATTATTTGTAACAGTGCTACCGCTGGGGTGGTGAATACTATTACCAATAATGTAGTTTCAAATTTAAATTCTAATTATGCTGCTACTGGAACTCAAGCTACTAATTTAGTGGGAATTTCAGTTACTACTGGTACTAGTACTGTAACAGGAAATATTATTAGAAACTTAACTTCTGCAACGCAAACTACTGCTGGGGGTAGCACAAGTGCAATTGTTGGAATTTCATATACTTCTACTACTGCTCCCGCTGTTATTATTAATAATAAAATTAACAATTTGGTTTTAACCGGTGTTTCTACTACTGCCGCTGTTCAATGTGAAGGTTTGTTTTACTCTGGCCCTTCTTCAGGAACCAATATAATTAGCAAAAATATAATTCACAGTTTATCGTTAAATGCAGTAAACCCCACTGTATACTTAACCGCTATGGACATTGGAGCGGGTTTAGTTACCATTTCAAACAACATGATGAGATTGGGTTTTGACTCTTTAGGAAATAGCATTACTACTCCTTGTTTTATTAGAGGAATTTCAAAAAATGTAAGTATCACAAATGTGTATTTTAACAGTATTTATATTGGAGGAACTGGTGTTGGTGCTAATGCTACTAATACTTTTGCATTTCAACGTACTGCTTCTGCTGCTACTGACGATGTAAGAAATAATATATTTATGAATGATCGTTCCAATGCTTCTTCAGGTGGTAAACATTACCAATGTTTTTTAATAAATAATACAACCATAACTTTAAATAATAATATTTATTATGGCAGTGGAACGGGTGCTGTATTTGGTACTTTAAATAATGGTACTTCCGATATTACTACGTATTCTTCAGGATGGACTAGCACAGATGTAAATAGTGCAGCTGCTGATCCTCAATTTGTAAATGCTACTGGTACTGCTGCCCTAGGCGACATACATATTAGTTCTACAGCGGCTACTCCTATTGAATCCTCAGGTATTTTAATATCTTCAATTACTGACGATATTGATGGACAAATTAGAAGTAACTTTTCTGCTACCGATATTGGTGCAGATGCAGGCAACTTTAGACCATTAGACATTTTTGCCCCTATGATTGGAACACCAATTGCCTCTAATACTTCTTCTACTGCCGATAGAATCATAAATGTAAATATTACAGATGTAACAGGTGTACCCAATACCTCGGGTAACTCCCCTAGGGTTTACTTTAAAAAATATGCCACTGGAACTTATAATTCTACAAGTGCTGTAAGAACAAGTGGCAATGCCCAAAATGGTCAATGGAATTTTACTATTTCTCAATCGGCTATGGGTGGCTTAACTTTAGGCGATTCAGTTTATTTTTATTTAGTAGCTCAAGATTCATCGTCTGCTACTAATTTATCGTCATTACCTGCCGGTGCCATTGGTACTAGTGTTAATAGTATTTCTACTCCTCCAAATGCTTTATTCTCTTATAAAATTGTAAATGGTTTTAGCGGAACAATAAATGTAGGTGCTGGTCAAACTTATACTACTTTAACCAGTGCAGGAGGTTTGTTTGAAGCCATAAACAATGGTTCTTTAAATGGAAATATAACTGCCGTTGTTACCAGTGATTTATTAGAAGATGGTACAAACGGAATAAATCCTATAAACGAAACTGGTGCTGGTAATTACACTTTTTCAATTGTTCCTGATGGAACAACAGAAAGATTAATTGCAGGTTCTTATACTGCTGGTCTTATCAGGTTTAATGGTGGCGATAGAGTTAAAATTGATGGTCGTTTTGCTGGTAATGGAAAGTATTTAAGAATTAGAAACAGAACACAATCTGGTCATGCCATTACTTTTTTAAATGATTCAAAACGAGATACAGTTACATATTGTCATTTAGAAAGTATCAATAACACTGTTGGAACTGTTACTTTCTCATTATCGAACGTTGTGGGTGGTTCTGGTAACGACTCAAATGGAATTACTTATTGTTTAATCAGAGATACCTTAGGTTCTATTACAGGACATAATATTCAAAATACTGGTGTTAGTTCTTCGGGAACTATTGGTTTAGAAAACAGCGAAAATACCATTGCCAATAACGAAATATTTAATTTTGGTTACAATGCCATCAACTTAAATACAAATGGAACAGGTGATAATTGGAAAATTACAAATAATTCTATTTACCAAACTTTACCTAGAGCTAACATATTTACAATTATTATAGCTGCTGCAGGTAATGGTCATAACATAAGTAATAATAGTATTGGTGGTGCCGCTCCCGATAGAAGTGGTGCGGCATTTACTACGACTACTACTTCTTCTCCAGCTATTATTGGTTTAAACTTAACACTTGGAACTAATTCTACTACTACTGTTTATAATAATATATTTTCAAATATTGGCAGCACAGGTGCGGTAAATTTAATTTCTGTTTCTACAGGTTCGGTTAATATCAATAACAACACATTTGGAGGTGCTGCACAACCTTATGATACCATTCAGAATGGATTTGATAATGGTATTATCACTATTTCCTCTGGAACCGTAAATGTAACCAACAATTTAATTGGAAACATTTATTACAATGATAATGCTGGAGATAGAACAAGTGGTATTACTGTTTCGGGTGGAACTGTAAATATTACAGGAAACACCATTAGAGACATTCGCTCTAATTCTACAGGAACTGCATTTACGTATTTGGTTACTGGAATTCAAATTAGTGGTGGTACAAATCATAACATTGAAAATAATACCATTTATAATATAGTAAATACAAATACGGGTGCTTCTGCATATACTGCAGTTGGAATTACTTTATCAAGTGCAACCACTCCAATTATTCAACGAAATAGAGTTTATAATATTTGGGGAAACAGCACTGGAACTGGTGCTAATTCTAATCAAGTTTATGGTATATATAATGCCAATACTTTAAATTCTATTGTTAGAAATAACCAAATTAGTATTGGTAATAATACCATTGGCGAAACTAGGGTTTATGGAATTCAAGACGTAGCGGGAAGTGGAACAAATAGTTACTTTAACAATTCAATTTTTATAAATGGAACTACCATTGGTGGTTCTAATAACTCATATTGTTTACAAAGAACTGGTTTGGTAAATATCAATAGCTTCAATAATATTTTCTTTAACAAACGTACTACTACTGGAACAGGTTTAAATTATGCTACCGGCTCCAATTCTTTAACAGGTATTTCGCCTATTTCTACCAACTATAATCTTTATGTGGTGAATGATACAGCAAAAATAGCTGAATCACCAACAGGTTTTGCCAACAGTATTTCAGTGTTTAATTCTTTATATACGGGTGCAAATACTTATTCATCTAATTGGTATGAATTTGCCGCTGCCATTGCTCCGCAAACTTTATTTACCGATACTTTTGTTGGTAATTTAGGCGTTGTTACTTCCAATGCTAATTGTTGGTATGCTAATGGAAAAGGTTTAGCTTTATCTGCAGTAACTAACGATTACAACAATGCTTCGCGTTCAGTTGCCATTGCTACTGGTGCAACTGATTTGGGAGCCGTTGAATTTAATACTTCAACTGCACCAATTGCTGCTACGGCAAGTGCAATTCCAGCTGCTAATACAACTACTAATTATACTTTTGCTAACCGCCAAGTGGCTAGTATTAATTGGGGAGGTACCGGAACTGTTCCAAGTGCAGTGAATGTTTTGTTTTATTCAGGAACAAATGCTCCAAATTTATTAGCAGGAAAAACACAGTACAATGCTTATTATAACATTACTGCTACTGGCGGAACTGCTTATAATTATGGCGTTTCATTATTAGCAGATTCCGCTCAGTTTGGAAATGTTTCAGGAGTAAATAACACCAAAATTGCTCGTTATACTGGATCAAATTGGAACTTAATTACGGCTTCAAATGGGAACGGAATAACAGGAAATATGCAAACTACTGCAAATACTCAAAGCGTGTTTGGTGTATTTACCGGAACTGATAATTCATCAAATCCTCTTCCTGTAATATTAACTTCGTTAGTAGCAAATAAAATTGCCAATGATGTAAATGTTTCATGGAATACCGCTACAGAAATTAACAACAAAGGTTTTGAAGTGGAAAGAGCTATTGACGGTAAAACGTTTGAGTATATTGGTTTGGTAAAAGGTGCGGGAAATAGTAATAAATCTCAAAACTATCAATTTGTAGATGCAAATGCATTTAAACTTTTCAATACTTCAGTTTTATATTACAGACTAAAACAAGTTGATTTTGATGGTAATTTCTTTTATTCAACTATTGTAAGTGTAAATAATAACGATGCTTTTGCAAATGGAGTTTCAGTTTATCCAAATCCATTTACCAATGAATTCAATATTTCAATTATTGCTGAAAACAACAATGTTGCTAATATTGAAACCATGGATATTCAAGGTAAATTAGTTGCTACTAAATTAGTTTCAATTGTAAAAGGATTGAATATAGTTTCAATGAATGAAAACAGCAACTTACACGCTGGAATTTACTTTGTTCGTGTTACTATAAATGGTGAAATAAAAACAATGAAATTGGTAAAAAACTAATCATTTGAAATTATAACCAACACAGCTTTTTTACTGAAAATAAATGCTGTAATTAATTGCTTCATTCCGTTGATAGGAATGAAGCAATTTTTTTTTGAGTAAATGCCTAACAGCAAATTATGATTGAATTATTTAAATTTATTTAAAACATCAAAGGATGAAAATCAAAACCTTTATCAGTGTTATATTCCAAGGTTGGAAAAGGTATTTTTATAAAACCTACGGTTTGCAATAGCGTATTTAACCAAATCTTTTTTGTTTTTATACGGTGCAAATCCAAATCTAAACTTAAATAAAACTGACGAGAACGGCTAAAACTTTGATTTAAATATCCACTTTTATCAACTTCTGCACTGATCATTCCATCTGCTCCATATCCAACAGCCACGTTTAACCATTTTGGAAATTGTGGATGGCTTTTCATAAATGAACCAACATTTAACGATAGCCAATAAGTTTGTGCATTATAATCTTTTAGCAATTGCTCTTGAAAATTTTTACCTAATAAATCGGGTCTGTATTTAGCGTATGGCGATGGTGTCATAGAAAACTTTAGCATTATTCGTTGTTCTTTCAATGCTAATTCTTGTGCAATTAAAAATAAATATCCAGCAGTATTAGCAGTTATATCACCTGGTGATGCTCCCCAACCATGTGAAAATCCGTCTAATATTTCAACTGAAGTAAGGAATATAAAACCGGTGGATCCACCTAATAACATTGATTTTTTGCTAGTATATCCGCAGCTTTTCAATATTTTTATTTGCATATATCCCAAATAATATGCTGAACCTATATGGCCAATTTTATCCATTTGATTCCACTCCGCATCATCATCAAAAAAATGAAATGCTTCTCTTTCAAAATTAGCATACCATAATTGGTTTAACCCTATCATAGTTGCTGAGTATGCCACTAATTCTGCAGCTAAAATTTTTTTGAAATTCTGTTTGTTAATTGCAGAGGGAATAGAATCTGATGTTTGTGAAAATGCACTTTGAGGAAAAAGTATAAAAGTGAACAACAAAATGAATAGCGTAATTTTTAAAAAAAGCATTTGCAGGTTAATCTTCATTTTGTGATTTTTTTTTTTCAAATGTAAAAACATTTTCAAGAAAAGGGAATCAAGAATTTGTTAAAATTTACTTTTGGCACAAATATTGAAAAGTGAAATTTGTCGAATAATTATAAAAACCTTTTTTATTCGTAATAAGTTTTATTAATTGCACACTAAATTTAAAAAAAATCATGAAAAAACTAGTTTATGTATTTGCAGCTTTCTTAGTAATAGCAGCAGTATCTTGTAAATCGAAAAAAGGAACTTTAACTACTAAAGATAAAGATTCAGGTATGGAAGTTTTGAACTTACCTTGCGATGAATTTAGAACCTCAACTGAACAAGCTTTTAGATCTACTCAATCTCAAAAAAGCTCTGACTTATCTCTTTCAAGAGAAAAAGCTTTAGTTGTTGCAAAGCAAAGATTAGCAGGTTTAATTCAAACTAAAATTACATCTGTAACTGATAGATATGTGGACGAATATCAAACAAATGCTGGCTTAGAAATGAAAGGTAAATTTAACAATTTAACCCGCGAAATTATTAGCCAACAATTAAATGATGTTAAAATTCTATGCGAAAAAACGGTAAAAGAAAAGGACGGATCATATACATCATACGTAGCCGTAGAAATGAACAAAGACGCATTGAAAGTAGCAATGGAAAACAAACTTTCTGATAAAGCTAAAGTAGCAGTTGACTACGATAAAATGAAGTTTGAGCAAATTTATAACCAAGAAATGAAAAAATTAGACGAGAATAAATAGTTTAATTATTAATTATAAATAAAGCGATTGTGTAAACAGTCGCTTTTTTTATGCAATAAATCTTTATTATTGCTCAATTATTATGGCAGGAAATTCGTTTGGAAATATTTTTAAAATAAGCACTTTTGGAGAAAGTCATGGCAATGCTTTAGGCGTTGTGATTGATGGAATGTTGCCCAATATTTTATTTGATTTTAATTTGGTACAAAGTGATTTAAATAAACGCAAACCAGGTCAATCAAAAATTACTACAGAACGAATTGAAGACGAAAGTTTTGAGGTGTTAAGTGGAGTTTTTGAAGGAAAAACAACGGGTGCACCAATTACATTAATTGTTAAAAACAAAAACCAAAATCCGGCAGATTACAATCATTTAAAAAATGTATTTCGTCCTTCTCATGCCGATTACACCTTCGAACAAAAATACGGATTTAGAGATTATAGAGGTGGTGGACGTCAATCGGCCCGCGAAACAGTGGCTAGGGTTTTAGCAGGTTCGGTTGCTAAAATGGTGTTAAATGATATTGGAATTTCTATACGTGCTTTTGTTTCACAAATTCATTCCATTAAATTAGAAAAAAACATTGAACAGATTGATTTTTCTGAAATTGAAAACAATATTGTTCGTTGTCCTGATGATGAAACAGCCAACAAAATGATTGCATTAATTGAACAAGTAAAGGCTGAAGGCGATTCAGTTGGAGGTATCATTACTTGCGTTTGTAAAGGCGTTCCGGTTGGTTTTGGCGAACCTGTTTTTAATAAATTACATGCAGAATTAGGAAAGGCCATTTTAAGTATCAATGCTTGCAAAGGCTTCGAAATTGGAAGTGGTTTTGACTGTGTTTCCATGAAAGGTAGTGAACATAATGATTTGTTTGAAATCAATAAAAACCAACAAATTGCAACGCATACCAATCATAGCGGTGGCATTCAAGGGGGAATTAGCAATGGAATGGACATTGTTTTTAAAGCTGCTTTTAAACCTGTTTCTACCATTAAGCAAAATCAATATACGTTAAATACTTCTTTCGAAAATATTGAATTTAAAGCGGAAGGTCGCCACGATCCATGTGTGGTTCCAAGAGCAGTTCCAATTGTAGAAGCTATGACCGCCATTGTTTTACTTGATTATTATTTATTGAACAAAGTTTATTGTTAAATTCAAAATTCGAAAATGTATTCCGAACAATCTCATAGGCCGCAACTTTATTTTTGGTTTTTCTTTTAAACAGTTATATATATTAAAGTTTCTGAGGAACGAAATATTTAGGGACGTTGTGTTTATACATACATTTAACCTACAGTTTCACTGGTGGCCATTAATATTAAACTCCTCCGGAGTTTCTCTTTTTTTTTAAAGATGACGCCTTTGCGAACAATCTGAACGAAAATCGAAACCATTCATTACCACTTCAACACTTTGCAACATAAACACATAAAACTTATCAACTTTAACACCTGATTTTTATTTTACATAAGTCATACAAAGGTTTATTTATATTTTCCCGAAAATGGACTTTATTTGCAGCCTTAAATAAGTATAAATGAAGAAAGTTTTTAGTTTAGTAGTTATATTGTTTTCCCTGCAAAGTTTTGCTCAATCTGTAATACCTTGTTTTACCGATGAATTATATGTTAAAGCCGTTCGCGAAAATCCTCTTTTAAAAATAGAAGAAGACCGTGGCAATCAAATTGCTCGGGAATATGCCAGTAAGTTTAGTTTAGCAAAAGCAGGAACGGTAATTTATATTCCAGTAGTTTTCCATATCATTCATAAAAACTCGTCAGAGAATATTACTCAGGCACAAATTAATGATTGTATTCGTATTTTAAATGAAGATTTTAGAAAAAAAGCTGGAACTAATGGAGGTACAAGCTCTGATACCAAATCGGTAGATGCCGAAATAGAATTCAGATTAGCACAAATTGATCCAAATGGAAATCCAACTGATGGGGTCAATAGAATTAATAATGCAACTGAAACAAATGACGGAACTGATAACACCAAAACATTAAGTTATTGGGATAGCAACAAATATTTTAATATTTGGGTGGTAAATGTAATAAATAGCTCAAGCGCTCCTGCTGGTTCTATCATACTTGGATATGCTCAATTTCCCACTTCTCGTAATTCAAAACCAACAACTGATGGAATCATAGTAAGGGCTGATCAAGTTGGAAATATAGGAATGGGCCAATCAAGTCAAGCTGGTAGAACTGTTACACACGAATCTGGTCATTGGTGTGGTTTATATCATCCATTTCAAGGCGGTTGTGTAGGAGGAACTTCAACTAATTGTTCATCTCAAGGTGACCAGGTTTGCGATACTCCTCCAGTGGCTGTTTCTACAAGTGGTTGTCCTACTTCTCAAAATTCTTGTTCTAATGATGTTCCAAATTTACCCGATAATATTAAAAATTATATGGATTATGCCGATGGAACTTGCATGGATATGTATACTGCCGGTCAATCTGTAAGAATGAAAAGTTTAATGAGTACTTATAGAGCTAATATTTATTCAACTGCTAATTTAAGCGCTGCAGGTATCAATGCCGATGGAACTTATAAGCCTTTAACTTCGGCAGTAATTAAAGCGCCAGTTTTAATTGATTTTAACGAACAAATTAATCGCTTTGAAATTGAAAATTTTATGAATCCTAATACTGGTTGGAAAGCAAATAACCAAGTTGGTTATAACGATAATTCAAGCATGCGTTTCAATGCATACGATAACGGAGCCAACAGTATTTTGAACACACGTGATGAATTTCATACAAGTAATATTGACATTACTAATTTAACCAAACCAACTTTAACTTTTCAAATTGCACATGCAAAAAGGGTAAGTGGTTCAAGTGACCAAATAAATATGTTTGTTTCTAATAGTTTTGGAAGAACGGAAGTTTTAGCAAAAGTTTTTACAGTTACTGACATGGAATCTGCTCCTGCAAAAAGTGATTCTGCTTTTGTACCAAAAAGCGGTCAATGGAAACAATTAAGTTTAGACCTTACCGATTACAAAACGTATAATAATTTCAGAGTTCGATTTGAATTACAAGCCCGCAGAGGTAACAATACTTATATTGATAATATTCAAATTGGAGAATTTGTGAATGATATAAATGAAGCAAATAACACGATTAAAATTTCAATTAATCCAAATCCTACTAATGGAATTTCAAATTTAGTATTTACCAATTTTTCTAAATCAAATATCAGCATAAATTTATTTGACATGACTGGTAAATTAGTGAGGAATATTTCAAATGATACCTATTCAGCTGGTGAACAAAATATTGAATTAAATTCAGCAGAATTAGCAAAAGGTATTTATATTATAAAATTACAACAAAACAATCAAACTTATACATGTAAGTGGATGGTGAATTAATTGGCAATTTGCAATAAACAAAAGTAAAATAGTATTTTTAAAAAAAGGAGGAAATAGCTTTGGCTTTTTCCTCTTTTTTTTTAAATAAAAATTCCTCCTTTTTTGTTAATAGTTAAATTACAATCATAATAAAAGATTTAGTTAAATGTTTTGTGTGCAATGAGTATATTTTTTCATCAATTCATCAATCTAACAATACAACAATTTAGCAATTCAATAATTCATCAATCTAACAATTCAACAATCTAACAATTCAACAATCAAATAAATATATAACAAATATTCTTGTTCATTCACTAAAATTGTAATTAATTGCATCATGAACAAACGTGTAATACTTTTGATATTGGATGGTTGGGGACAAGGAACTAAATACCCTGGAAATGCCATCGAATTAGCTAATACTCCTAATTTTGATAACTTAATAAAAAATAATCCTCATAGTTTGTTACATACTTGTGGCGAATGGGTAGGATTGCCCGAGGGGCAAATGGGAAACAGCGAAGTTGGCCACATGAATATTGGTGCGGGAAGAGTGGTTTATCAGCAATTGGTTTTAATTGATAAAATGTTCAGGGAAAATAAAGTAGCGGAAATTGCTGTGCTAAAAAATGCCATTGAATATGCCAAAACTAATAACAAAAAAATTCATTTAATGGGTTTATTGAGCGATGGTGGTGTGCATAGCAGTTTGAATCATTTAAAAGGATTATGTGCTATTTTTAAAGAAAATAACTTCAATAATTTTTACCTTCATGCCTTTACCGATGGCCGCGATACAGACCCGAATAATGGGGTAAAATATTTAAAAGACACGCTTGATCATTTACAAAAAACTGATGGTAAATTAGCAAGTGTTATTGGTCGTTATTACGCCATGGACCGTGATAAACGTTGGGACAGAGTAAAACTTGCTTACGATTTATTGGTAAATGGAACTGGTGAAAAAACCAACGATATTTTAGCCACTATTCAACAAAAATATGATGCTGGTGAAACGGATGAATTTTTAAAACCATTGGTTTGCGTGGATGAAAATAACAATGCAATAGCTACCATGAGCCCTGATGATGTAGTAATTTGTTTTAACTTTAGAACCGATAGAGGCCGAGAAATTACACAAGCTTTAACGCAAGAAGATTTTGCTGAACAGCAAATGAAAAAATTGCCTTTAAAATACATTACGTTGACCGCTTACGATAAAAATTTTAAAAACGTAGAAGTGATGTTTGCCGATATTGAGTTGAACAATACTTTAGGTGAAGTATTGGAAACCCATAATAAAAAGCAAGTACGAATAGCCGAAACTGAAAAATATCCGCATGTAACTTTCTTTTTTAGTGGCGGACAAGAAAAGGAATTTACAGGTGAAACACGACACATGGCGCCATCGCCAAAAGATGTTCCCACTTATGATTTTAAACCAGAAATGAATGCCGAAGGCGTTTGCCAATTTACCTTGGATGAAATAGCCAAAAATGAAGCTGATTTTATGGTGGTGAATTTTGCAAATCCTGATATGGTAGGACATACAGGTGTAATTAGTGCCGAAATAAAAGCAGTAGAAAAAGTAGATGAATGTTTAGGACGCATTGTTCCTGAAGGTTTAAAAAATGGCTACTCGTTTTTAATTACTGCCGATCATGGAAATGGTGAATTTATGCTAAACGATGATGGCTCTGCCAATACAGCACATACCACCAACGAAGTGCCTTGCATATTAGTAGAAACTGAACACACACATCATTTAAACAATGGGAAATTAGCCGATTTAGCACCCACCATTTTAGCATTAATTGGATTAGAACAACCCAAAGAAATGGATGGAATTTGCTTGATTAATAGAAATCCAGAACCCTTAGCTTTATAGATTAAATAATTGTTTTTATTAGCACTATTTTTTTAAAAAGTTATGTAATAGAAATAACTTAAAAAAATACAAATATGAACTTAGAAGATTGTAGAAAAATTTTGATAGAACCGATTGAGTCTAATAATAAAGTACTTGTATTTACCTTTTCATTTTTAACCAACTATAGTGGTATTGTTAACGCTTTTGATAGACAAATTGAAGTCAATATACAAGCAAAATGGGAACTAATTCAACTCGAAAATGAAATATTAATTATTATTCAAGGCTTTGACATCACAAAATTTGGCGAAGCTGGTTTAAAATGTAATATTATTGAACTTAAGAAAGAACTAAATTGTTTAGAAACTGCTTACAATCTTTGTTTTGATAGTTAAGATTTAGCTAGCGCAAGCTTCCGCTTATTATTTTAACTATAAGCGGACGCTTGAACCAGCTTCAGTCATTCAGAAGGAAACTCTTTTTTTTACTAACCAATATTGATATATCTGAATTGGTTGCCAGTCAAAGGAGATTCGCTGCATGACGATTGTTTTTATTTTAAGTAAAATCCATTCAGATGCTTGAACAGGCTTTGAAAGTTATAAATTTCTAAAAGCCAGAAACTAGTCACCAGAAGCCAGCTACCAATTACAAACCAAAAATCATTCAAATATTTGCTGAGATAAACTTATTATTGCGGGAATTTACCGATTAGAAATAATTGATAATTTTTTAAAATAAGCCAATGAAAATAGACGTTCACGCACATATTTTACCCGAATTTATGCCAAACCTAAAAGACAAATATGGTTATGGCGATGAGTTTATTTACCTCGATCATTTTCAGCCGGGACGGGCAAATATGATGAAAGCGGATGGCACTTTTTTTAGAACCATTGATGATTTGTGTTGGGATCCAAAACGCATTATCGCGCACATGGACGAACATGGCGTTGATATTATGGCACTTTCGCCTATTCCAGTTTTGTTTTATTATTGGGCAAAGTCCGAACATACCCACGATTGGGCAAAGTATTATAACAATTATTTAGCAAAAATTTGTGAAGAAAATCCAACACGTTTATTAGGATTGGCCACTTTGCCTATGCAAGATGTGAACTTGGCCATTGAAGAATTATTGCGTTGCAAATACGAACTAAATTTAGCTGGAGTAGAAATAGGAACACATATAGAACACCGCAATTTGGATGATGAATATTATCATCCGTTTTTTGCTGCTGCCGAAAAAGCTGATATGCCCATTTTTATTCATCCTTGGGATATGATGGGACAGAAAAAAATGCCAAATTATTTTTTACCTTGGTTAATAGGTATGCCAGCCGAAACAAGTTTGGCCATTTGTAGCTTAATTTTTGGTGGAATTTTCGATAAATTTCCAAAACTGCGTGTGTTATTTGCACATGGTGGTGGTTGCTTTCCGCAAACTTTAGGACGAATTAGTCATGCTTTTCATGCGCGCCCTGATTTATGTAACGTACATAAAATTAGTGATCCAAAAACTTATATCGACAAGTTTTATATTGATAGCTTGGTGCACGATGATGAAACTTTTAGGTTTTTGATAAAAATGTTTGGTGCAAATAAAATTGCATTGGGCAGCGATTTTCCGTTTCCACTTGGCGATTTGGAACATGGAAAATTTATAGAAGAAATGAAGGAACTTACAACTGAACAAAAAGAGCAAGTTTTGTATAAAACGGCTAAAGAATGGTTAGGTTTAAAAATTTAAATAACGATTGAATGTTAAATTTTGGTTACTAATCGCTATAATTTAACAAAACATTGCCTTATGGCATATTTATTGATTAGAAAATATTTAATTTTACAAAAAAAATAACAAACATGAAACGACTGGTTTTATTACTACAAATTTTAATAGTAAGTGTGTCTTTAAAAGCGCAACTCTTAAACGAAGGTTTAAAAGCATTGGATTTTGAAAAATATGAAAGTGCAAGAAATATTTTTACTACATTAATTCAAAAAGATCCTGCTTATGGTGAGGCTTACTATTATTTAGGACAAGCATATAATAATTTATTTAAGGCTGATTCAGCTTTTATAACTTATAACTCAGGAATTGCGGCAGCACCCAAAACCCCACAATTATATGCTGGTTTAGGCGAATTATTATTAGAAGAAGGTAAAACTGCGGAAGCACAAATTCAATTTGATAAAGCATTAGCAATTTGCAAGGACAAATATGGCGATTATAATAATGCCAAAGGTTTGGTGTCCATTGCAAGTGGAATGATAGCAGGTGAAACTAAGTTATTGGCTCAGGCATCTGCTTTAATGGAAGAAGCTTATAAAATTACAAAAGATGACTACGATGTTCTTACAACGGCTGGCGATGTATATCTAGAAATGGCCGATGGAAGTAAAGCTGCCACTTTTTATAACAGAGCTACTGTTTTAGATCCAAATAGACCAAAAGCATTTGCTAAAATTGCATTGATTTGGATAAGGGTGAAAAATTTACAAGTAGCTAAGGAAGCTTTAGATACTGCTTTTTCAAAAGATCCTAATTATGCAACGGCATTTAAAAATCAAGCGGAATTTTATTCAGTTCAACGTAAATTTGCTTTAGCTAAAGAGTCTTATAAAAACTACTTAAAAAATTCGGAAGTGAGTTCTGCTAATCAAATGCGTTTTGCCATTATTTTATTTAGGGCTAAAGAATATGCAGAAGCATTGGTGAATATTGAAGAGGCAAAAAAATCGGATAAAACTAATAATATTTATTTAAACAGATTATATGCCTATGCCTGTTATGAAGCCAGTAATTTAAAAAACGACCAAGAAGGTTTTAAAAAAGGACTTGCTGCATTGGAAACTTTAATGAGCAAAATAGCCGCTGATAAAATTACTGAAAGTGATTATGAATATACAGGAAAATTACAATCAAAAATACCTGGAAATGATAGTTTAGCTTTGATAAATTTAAATAAAGCTTTGTCAATGAACTCAGCAAAAACTGAAATAAAAATTGAAATTGCCAAAATATTTTTTAAACAAAAAAGATATGCTGATGCTGCTTTAATTTATGAAGAATATTTAAGTACTGCTAAAAAAGTATTATTGATTGACAATTATACCATTGGTAAATACTATAACAGTGCTAAAATGTATTTGAAAGCTGATTCAGCATTTTCAAAAATAAATTCAGCAAAACCTGATTATGCCGATGCTTGGTTCCAAAGAGCTAATGTAAATACTTCAATAGATACATTATTAAAAACTACTGTAGCCAAAGATTTATACGAAAAATACATAGAACTTACTTTAGCTGATACAGCTAATTTTAATAAGCAAAAAGTTGCACTTTCAAAAAATTTAGCCACTTCTTATGATTATTTAGGCTATTATTTTTTACAAAAAGACATGGAAACTGAATGCAAAGCAATGTATAAAAAAGCTTTAGAATACGATCCAACAAATAAAAATGCAATAGAAGTTTTGAAAAGTTTCAAGAAATAAATTGATTTAATATTTTTTCGAAAACCACATAGTAATATGTGGTTTTTTTTTCTTGAATTTAAACAAATTATAATAATTTTACAATCTTAATTAAATACCTAGTTTTGAAATCTTTTGTATATTCGCAATGTGTTCACTAATAATATAGAAATAATAATAATAAACAGGAATCAGATTTTAAGGAAATCTGTAATTTTTATTGTTTTTTTTTGTTTTACACAATTATCTTTTTCTCAAAATGTAGTAGTGAGTGAATATTTTAACGGTACAGACACAAGAGATGAATGGACTGAACTTTTAGTTGTAAATGATAATACAGATTTAAGAGGTTACAATATTAGGGATAATAATAGTATTCAAACTGGTTGGCAAACTGAAGTTGTTTTTTCAAACAATAATTTTTGGAATAATTTAAGAGCAGGTACAATCATTATTATTTGGCATAGAATCCGTTCTTCATCTTCATCCACAAACAGAACAGTTGATACAATTAAATCAGATGGATTCATAGAAGTTCATGCACAATTAAGCGGTTATTTTAGTGGAGGCGATTTTGGAACGGCTCCATCTTGGTCAGGAGCTTCTTTATCAATAAGTGCAAGCGCTGATATAATTCAAATAAGAGATATTATTAATAATCATATTCATGCACTTGGTCATAAATATACCGACAGTACGGACTTTATTGGAATAGTATCAACTAATAAATTAAATCATGCTAGTTCATTGGCCTCAGGTGAAAATGTTTATGTTTGTCCTGGAAGTAATTTAAGTGAATTTATTGGTGCTTATAGTGGAACTACCTGGACTTCCAAAGGCAATACAAATATTACTCAAGGTTTACCTAATTATAGTCCCTTTTCACCTTCTTTTCCAAATAAAAATTATTGGCGTAGTTTAAGGCAACCAATTTATAATAGTCCAACTTTAAATACCATTACAACTAATACAGGATTTACACAAGCAAATTTAACATGGAATGCTTGTACCGATGCTAATCCAAGTGATTCAACTATTGGATATATTATTTTAAGAGATACAATTAATACATTTATCAATCCATCAGATAGCATAGTTTATGCTGCCGGTACTTCAATTGGAACTGCTACAGTTATTGCAAATATTAATTATTCTTCCACTCTTACTTATACTGATAATTATACTTTTAATTGTGGTAAAACTTATTATTATAAAATATATGCTTTTAGATTTAGAAATGATAATATAAATGGAAATTCATATAACGCAGCAAGGGGAAGGGCTTATAATGAAATTGGAACAAATATTCAAAGTATTTTAAAAACTATTCCTATATCTCAACCAATAATAGCGAATTGATAAAAATAAAACTCATGTTTAGGTTTAAAAATAAATTCACTGCCATTATATTAATAATGATTTTCATTATTGGTGTTACAGTTAATTTAAATGCTCAAAATCAAAAAGTTTGGAATGGAAATTCCAGTGTGTTTAGAATTGATACTACTGTAAATTTAACATCTGTGGTAACTTGGAGTTATACTTTAGGATTTCCAAGTACTTCTTCAAGAATAGATGGGGGTGGAGCAAGAAAAGGCACTTCTACATTTACATGGGGAAATACAACTGCTTCAATGTTAAGGGATACAATTAAATCATTTGAAACAGTAAATGGATGTTCGGGAAATATAGTTAATAAACCAATTGATGTTTACCCAAAACCAATTGTTTCGTTGGGGGTAAATGATACAATTTGTTTGGGAGCAACTCTTGGAACTAAAATACTTACTGTTTCAAATTATTCAGTAATAGGCGGTGCAAGCAATTTAGGCGAATTTGCCATTACTTTTGAGTTAAGAAGTGGCTCTACTTCCGGTACAAATGTTCTTGGTTTCCCAGTAACTTTAAACACCACATCTGGAATTATTTCTATTACTTCTATTCCAACTTCAGGACTTCCCGCTGGAACTTATTATTTGGTTATTACAGGTTTTGCTTCCAATTTAAGTGCTACTTTGAATAATCCCGCACCAGGAAGTTATGCCAGGGGAAATGCTGATGCAACTTTAGCTGCTATTCTAACAAATTATATAATATATATTAGACCAAATTTTTCAACTCCACCTATTCAACCTTACTAATTAAATTTTATGAAAAAATATATTTTCTTTTTTATTGTTTTTATTGCCTTGGGCAATGCTAAAACATTTGCACAGGCAGATACAGCTTGTGTTGGCTCAAGTGGAAATGTTTATGATGTTGTTCCAACTGCGGGCTCTACTTTTTCGTGGTCATTAAAAAACAGTTTAGGAACAATTGTTCCCATTGCTGGCAGAACCGATAGTATTTTAATTACTTATGGTACGGTTTCCGGAATTGATACTTTACGTTTAGTTGAAACCGGTCCTTCTGGTTGTAAAGGTGATACGATGAAACTAGCAGTTGTAATTTTACCTAGTATTTCCGCTGTGATTAGTGGAACGGATTCTATTTGTGTAAATAATTTAAGTTTAAACAAATTACGAATTACATTTACTGGTATTAGTCCATGGAATGTCACTTATACCGATGGTGTAACACCAGTTTCAATTATTGGTATAACTTCAAATCCATACATTTTCAATTCTCCATTATATTTATCAGCAGGAATACGAACTTTTAGCCTATTAAGTGCAGGAGCATCTGGTAGTTGTCCTGCTGTAATTAGTGGAAATGGAAGTATTACAGTTTTTCCTAAACCCGTTTCATCTGGCATAAGCCATTATTAATAAATTCAGTTCATAAAAAAAGTAAAAAAAATATTTGATAATTCAATTTTATTAAGTGACATTGCATTATCAAAATCAACAATTTAATCCTCTTATAATGAAAAAGATAATACTATTATTAAGTTTAATTTGGACAGTTAGTATCGTTAAAATAAATGCTCAAACCCAAACAGTTTGTACCAATTCAACTAACATGAAATATGATGTTAACCCTAGTGCAGGATCCACTTATAGTTGGTCACTAAAAAACGGATTAGGTACAATCACTACCATTAGTGGTCGTTCAGATAGTATATTAATTAACTATGGAAGTATTACAGGAACTGATACTTTAAGGGTTGTTGAAATTGGTCCAACGGGTTGTATAGGTGATACAGCAAAATACAGAATTTTAGTTTTGCCAAACTTAGTTGCTACCATCAGTGGAACTGATTCTATTTGTATAAATAGTGCTAGTATTGGTAAATTAAGAGTTGCTTTTACTGGAAATGCAGGCCCTTGGAACATGACTTATTCCGATGGTGTAACTCCTGTAACTGTTAATGGGATAACAACTAGTCCATACTTTTTCAATAGTTCGGTATATAGTTCTGTAGGAACAAGAACTTTTACTATCACTTCTTTAACATCAGCTAATATATGCGCTGCCACTATTGTGGGTTCAGCTACAGTAAGAGTATTTCCTAAACCCGGAATTATTACAATTAATACCTATTAGAAATTTTTGAATCAAATTTAATAAATTTCTTAATAAAAAAAGTTCCTCTTGAATCATTTTCAAGAGGAACTTTTTTTTTATCGTTATTTTTTATTTAACAGCAGGTTTTACTTCCACTATTTCCATGTTTACTGGATTATCAACCTTTTCGTCTAATAGCGCAAAGTCAATAACCTCCAACATGTTTTTTACATAATGAAAACTCACATCTTTCAAATAGTTTTTGCTAATTTCTTCTACATCTTTTTTATTAGTTTCACATAATAAAATGGAGGTAATTCCAGCTCGTTTAGCGGCTAATATTTTTTCTTTTACTCCACCAATTGGCAATACTTTTCCGCGCAATGTAATTTCGCCTGTCATGGCTAATTGAGGTTTTACTTTTCTTTGGGTAAATAAGCTTGCCAATGAAGTAAGCATGGTAACTCCAGCCGATGGACCGTCTTTAGGAACAGCTCCAGCAGGAACGTGTATATGCACGTCAAATTGATTAAATACCTTTGGATTTATTCCTAAATATTCGCAATGTGATTTTAAAAACGTAAGCGCAGTAATGGCCGATTCTTTCATTACATCGCCTAACTGACCTGTTAATTGTAACTTGCCAGTTCCTTGTGTTAAGCTGCTTTCTATAAATAATATTTCGCCACCTACACTTGTCCAAGCCAAACCTGTAACTACACCAGCCACATCATTTCCCTGATACATTTCTTTTTCACCACGCTCCACTCCTAAAATAGTTGGTAAATAGTCCAAATCAATTTTCTTTAAATTTTTCTTGAACATTACCTTTTGCATGGCCACGTGACGAGCTACAGAAGCAATTTGTTTTTCTAATCCACGAACACCACTTTCACGAGTATATCCGTCAATTATTTTCTCTAAAACTTCATTGCCTAATTCAAAACTATTTAACTTCAAACCATGGTTCTTTTCTTGCTTAGGTATCAAATATTTTTTAGCAATTTCTATTTTATCTTCCAAAGTATAACCGTTAATTTCTATAATTTCCATCCTATCTAATAAAGCAGGTTGAATAGCATCTAAATTATTGGCAGTAGCAATGAACATTACATTCGATAAATCGTAATCTATTTCTACAAAATTATCGTAAAAAGTTCCGTTTTGTTCAGGATCTAAAACTTCTAACAACGCACTTGAGGGATCTCCACGGTAGCTATTTTGTATTTTATCAATTTCATCTAATACAAATACAGGATTATTGCTTTTTACCTTTTTAAGGTTTTGAATAATTCGGCCTGGCATAGCGCCAATATAAGTTCTACGGTGTCCTCTTACTTCACTTTCATCGTGCAATCCACCTAACGAAATGCGCGCATATTTTCTGTCTAATGCTTTTGCAATTGATTTACCCAAACTTGTTTTTCCAACTCCCGGGGGGCCGTATAAACAAAGAATAGGACTTTTCATATCGCCTTTTAACTTTAAAACAGCTAAGTACTCAAGAATACGTTTTTTTACTTTTTCTAATCCAAAATGATCTTCATTTAAAATTTCTTCTGCACGTTTTAAATCAAAATTATCAGTAGTAGTTTCATCCCAAGGCAAGTCTAAAAGCGTATTCAGATAATTGATTTGAATACTATAATCAGGCGCCATAGGATTGATTCTACGCAATCGTTCCAATTCTTTGTTAAATGCTTCTGCAATTTCCGGCTTCCATTTTTTATCCTTTGCTTTAGCTTTTAAAGTTTCTACTTCTTGCTCAGGACTTTCAGAACCTAATTCTTCATTAATGGCTTTTATTTGCTGATGCAAAAAGAATTCACGGTGTTGTTTATCCATGTCGCCACGAACTTTATCTTGAATTTTATTTTTTAGAATTAACAACTCTTTTTCAGTCATCATTAATTCAACTAAAACATTTGCCATTTCACCTGCAGTTATGTTTTCTAATATTTTTTGCTTTGCAATAATGTCAACACTTAAATTTGTAGAAACCAAAGCCATTAACAAAAACGGATTGTCAATTCGCTTAACACCACCAATTAATTCAGGCGAAAAAGTGCCTTGCAATTTCATTAATTCAGCAGCTACAGTTTTAATAGTTTTTAGTAAATCTTTTGTTTTTAAGTCTTTCGAATCATCTATTTGCTCATTTACTATAAAAGTTCCCTTTAGAAAAGGCTCAGTATTAGTAATGCCAGTAAGCCTAATTTGTTTAATGCCTTGCAAAAAAACCGTTTCTTGATTATTGGGTAGCTTTATAATTCGAAGCACTTTTGCCAAAGTTCCTGTATGGTATAAATCTTCCATGTTAGGCTCTTCAGCATTGATATTTTTTTGAGCAACTACTAATATAAACGATTTATTTTTCTTAGCATCTTTTATTAATTTATTCGATTTTACTCTGCCAATACTAACTGGCAATGCCATCATTGGGAAAAGTACGGTGTTTCGTAATGGTAATATTGGCAGAACTTCGGGCAAATCTTCTAATTTTACTTCTAAATCTTTATCGTTTAAAGTAATTGGAATTGTTTCAAAATTTGCGTCATCGTTTTCTGTCCACTCCTCAAAAGTAACATCCTCAGGTATATCTATCATTTATAAAAGTAAATTGTTTGGTTAAAAACCATTATATTTACAATATAAATGCCAAACAGCAGAATTTTGAATTTTGATTTAGGGTTTTTATTGGTTGAATTGAATATTTACTTTAATAAAATAGTTTAATACATATAATTACTATAAATAAATAGCAAATTGAAATTAAATAAATCAGTTTTTAAAAATATTTATTTCAAGTATTTGTATTTAAATAAGATTGGCATATATTCGCAGCCCTTAAAAAATAAAAAATATATAAATTATGTACGCAATCGTAGAAATTGCTGGCCAACAATTTAAAGTTGAAAAAGACCAAAAAGTGTATGTACACCGCTTACAACACGAAGAAGGCGCCAGTATTGAATTCGACAGAGTACTGCTATTACAAGATGGCAGTTCAATTTCAGTTGGAGCACCAACTGTAGCAGGTGCTATAGTTAAAGCTTCTGTTTTATCTCACTTAAAAGGCGATAAAGTTATCGTTTTTAAGAAAAAACGTAGAAAAGGTTACAGAAAATTAAATGGCCATCGCCAATGTTTCACTCAAATCAAAATTGAAGCTATCAACGCTTAAATTTATTGTTTAACTAAAAAAAAAGATTAAAGACCATGGCTCACAAAAAAGGTGCAGGTAGTTCGAAAAACGGACGTGAATCACATAGCAAACGCCTAGGCGTTAAAATTTTTGGTGGACAAAGAGCTGACGCTGGCAATATTATTATTCGTCAACGCGGCACTAAGCATCACCCAGGCGATAATGTTGGAATTGGAAAAGACCATACATTATTTGCTTTAATTGATGGAACTGTTGTGTTCCGTAAAAAAGCAAATGATCGCAGTTATGTATCGGTTACTCCTTTGGTTGCAAAACCAGAAGTTGTTGCCGAAGCATAATTTAAAATTATTTCATTTTAAAGCCCGAGTTCTTTTGGAATTCGGGCTTTTTTGTTTTTACTACTTTTATAAATTCTAATATTTTATTCAAATAGAATCAATCTATATTTACATCTTTTTGATTAGATTTGACAAAAATTAACAATAGTAATTAAGTTTATAAATTATGTTTGGTATTAGTTTACTTCCAATTATTCCCCTACGCGAGGAACCAAATAGCAAAAGCGAAATGGTTAGCCAATTATTGTTTGGCGAGAAATATAAAGTGCTCCACCAACAACCAAGTTGGATAAAAATTGAAACAATTGATGACAATTATATTGGTTGGATCAATGAAAAACAAATCAATTTAATAGCGGAAAATGAATGGAATAAATTAATGAATCCCATTGTTGTTATGGAATACCCACATTTAAAAATAATGGTAAATAATGTGCCAATGTATATTGCCACAGGCAGCCAAATATATTTCAAAAAAAATTTTAAAATAAGCGGTTTTGAATTTGATTTTGAAAATCAAAAAATTGATTTGAGTTTGGAGCAAATTGCAAAGCAGTATTTAAATTCTCCATACTTATGGGGCGGTAAAACTCCTTGGGGAATTGATTGTAGCGGATTTACACAAATGGTTTTTAAGCAAAAAAATGTAAGTATAAAACGAGATGCTTTTCAACAGGCAGAACAAGGTGAAGCTGTTGCTTTTTTAGCTGAAAGCAAATTGGGTGACTTGGCTTTTTTTGACAATGAAGATGGTAAAATTACCCACGTTGGTATATTATTAAACAATGAAACTATTATTCACGCTAGTGGAAAAGTGAGAATTGACCAAATTGATAATTATGGAATTATGGATGCTGATTCAAAAAAATATAGCCATAAATTACGTTTTGTTAAACGATTTAATTTTGAATAGCTAAAGTTTGAAAACAATTTTATACCATTGCAGTTATTAATAATATAAATAAAAACTAAAAATTATGACATTACAAAAAGGCGATAAAGCACCAGATTTTACATTATTTAATACCGAAAAAAACCCAGTAAATTTAGCTGATTTTAAAGGTAAAAACTTAATTGTACATTTCTTTCCATTAGCATTTACTGGTGTTTGCACCAAACAATTATGCACAGTGAGAGATGCAATTTCAATGTACAAAAACGACAACGCAGATGTGGTTGCTATTTCAATTGATTCTATTTTTACCCTAGGTAAATTCAAAGAAGAACAAAATCTATCATTTGATTTACTTTCTGATTTCAACAAAGAAGTTTCAACGGCTTATGGTTCATTGTTTGAAACTTTTCCTGCTTTTGGTATGAAAGGTGTTTCAAAACGTTCGGCTTTTGTAATTGATAAAGAAGGTGTAATTCAATACGCAGAAGTTTTAGAATCACCGGGTGATTTACCTAACTTTGATGCCATTAATGCTACTTTAGCAGAGTTAAACTAATCTAATAATTATACCATAAAAAAAACGCAAGTACTGAAAAGTGCTTGCGTTTTTTTGTTTTTAAGAATGAAGTCATTCAGGAAATTCAGTCATTTCGAGCGTAGTCGAGAATTGACTGAAAATTTGAAATCTTTGGATAAAACTAATAAACCATTTGCAGTAAATTGCATTTCGCCACCATGTCATCGGTATCAATGGCGGTAATTTCTACATCTATAATTTCATTCACCAACATGGGGTCATATTTGGTTTTTACTTTTATATAATTGCTCGTAAAACCATACATCACATCGTGGTCGTTTTCGGCTTCCCAAAGCACAGGATATGTGTTTCCAATATGTTCATTATAAAATGCCAAACGTTTTTTATCGCTTAAAATATGAAGCATTTTACTTCTATCTGCTCTTTCGCTCATATTTACTTTGCCAGGCAATTTATAAGCTGTGGTATTCACTCTTTCGCTATAAGTAAATACATGCAAATATGAAATATTCAGCTCATTTAAGTAATTATAAGTGTCAATAAAATCTGCATGTTCCTCACCCGGATAACCAACTATAACATCTACTCCAATGCAACAATGTGGCATTAATTCTTTTATTTTTTCAACCCTCGAAGTATATAATTCTGTTAAATACCTTCTGCGCATGGATTGTAAAATTTTATCACTTCCACTTTGTAACGGAATATGAAAATGCGGAACAATATTTTTTGATTGAGCTACTAGCTCAATAATTTCATTGGTTAATAGATTGGGTTCTATCGAAGAAATTCTGATGCGTTCTAAACCTTCCACTTTTTCAAGTGCTTTCAGTAATTGATAAAAATTCTCGTCAGTATCTACGCCAAAATCACCAGTATTTACACCCGTTAAAACAATCTCTTTTATTCCTTGACTAACTATTTCTGTAGCTTGTTTTACAATGTTTTCAATATTATCACTTCTACTTTTTCCTCTGGCCAAAGGAATGGTACAAAACGAACAAAAATAATCACAACCATCTTGTACTTTTAAAAACGAACGTGTTCTGTCGCCAATAGAATAACTAGCATGATAATCTAAAACTTCTTTTATTTTTCCTTCTTTAACCACCGCCACTTCACGCTTGTTAATATCGTCCAAATAGTTTTCAATATTGAACTTTTCGGCAGCGCCAAGTACCATATCAACGCCAGGAATTTTTGCAATTTCGTTTGGTTTTAATTGCGCATAGCAACCCACAATTGCCACAAAAGCATTTGGATTATGGCGCAAAGCTTCTTTCACTATTTTCTTACACTTTTTGTCAGCATTATCGGTAACGGAACATGTGTTCACCACATATACATCAGCACCAGCTTCAAAAGGAACTTTTTTCATTCCCGCTTCAGTTAATTGGCGACCAATAGAACTTGTTTCCGAAAAATTTAATTTACAACCTAAGGTATAAAACGCAACTGTTTTTTGCATAGCTTACAAAAATAGTAAAGATTATTGGTTTTGAAGAAAAAAAGCCACAGAAAAAAAATAGCCACAGATTTCACAGATTACACAGAAAAAATAATTTTTATTGTAGAAAAAAAACAGTGTTTTCTGTGTAATGTGGCAAAAACCTTGGCGTTCTTTGCGAAAAACTTTGCGCCCTTTGCGGTTATTCTTTCTGCTTAATCTATATTTTCTTTATAATCTGTGGCTAAAAACTAAAATCTTTTTCTCAAAAACACATTCACACTCATATTATAAGGATACTGCTTCAACCAATTTTCATCATTTAC
>CANGGG010000047.1 GCA_947453415.1 Bacteroidota bacterium
AGGTAGCAGCATTAACGGCTGCACCTGCCGAACCACTGCTCCAAGTTATCAACTCATGTCCATCAGAATACCTACCCCATTGAAAGAGAGATCCATATGCTTTCCAATCGGTAGAACTGCTGGCTTGTGTTGCAGGGTTAAAAGCACCGTTGGTGGTATTGGCATAATCAGCCCCTAGGTTGTTGTTAAGCCATATTTTACCGTCAAGTCCTGAAACGGGAACGTAAAACATGACATGGTTTGGATTTGCGACATTGCGATCTGGAATAGGTGCGATGTTTTTCAGTTGAAAGTTTGCAGTACCTCCACTACTGTTGGTGCTATACGTAAACTGTGCCATTAACCAACCTAAAAAATCGCTGCCAATACCTGTTTGCAAGTCTAATTTTTTAACATTCAAGGTACCACCAACAGCTTGTAAAGTAGCATCGATCGTACCGCTACCGATAGCCAATGAAGTAGATGCACCAGTACCATACGAAAATCTCACATCTCTAGCAATCCCATCTTCGGTATAGGATGCAGGTACATTGATTGTTTGGCTAAATGCAGGTAATGTTACCGCTGCCGTTACTACGGTATAAGGGATTTTAATTGTTACCCCAGTAGTGCTTAAGCTACCTTGTATATTCAGTACAGTCGTTTCGTTCACTCCATTAGCCGCTTGTGCTGTAGCTTGACTTGCTGCTTCTGTTGGAGTAGTAAAAGGAAGGTAATCCTGATCGTAAACAGATGATATAAAATAAGGGCCTATGGTATATAGCGTGATGTTAGCAGGTAGAGGCGCTAAAGTTGTTCTTGAAAAGCTACAGTTAGGGCTTGTATTTAAAGTAAAGGTGTTACTACCCGCGGCTGTTGGCGTTCCAGTAGCGGTAAGTGTAATATTCTGACTACCTGTTCCTGCAAAAGTACCAGTACCTGAAAAAGTTACACCGTTAGCTGTGGTAGAAATGCTGTAGCTACCTCCTGTAGTTACAGTAGCGGTAATGGTTTGCGTGACACCTTGCCCCGTTGTGGTAGTTCCAACTGACATTGTACCTGCTGAAGCGGTTGAACAGGAGTAAGCAGAAACAATGGCAGTTCCATTAGAAGAAGAAGAAATACTTGCTAAGCACTTCCAATTAGCAGCTGAAATTGTACCTATATTGGTTTGAATACAATTTAGTGTGGTATTAAAAATTGTTAGGCCTTTGGCAGGGCTAGCAATGGCATCGCGCTGGGTGCTAGTCATGCGCGGAAAAAGCATTCCTTGGCTGGTGCTTGATAACTCTAAGGCTGCATTTGCATTGGGATTATTAGTTCCTATTCCCACTTGTGCAATGCTTGTTATTGAACATGAAATTGCTATAAGGATTAGTGATATCTTATTTTTCATACTTTATACTTTTTTGCATTTTGCCACCAGCAGTTGGCAACTGAACTCTATCATTTTATTATTATCCTTTAAATAAAGAACTTTCCCAATGTATTGGGACTAAAAACTAGAAACTTTTTATCGTTGGCTTTACATCGACAAGCACAGTGACTGCAAATGACTATTCATAATTTATTATTTTTGCCAATACTTTATTTATATTTGATCAATCTTTGATGCAACGAATAGGCATTCCCCATGACCTCGACCAGTTATCAATATTAGCAACACCACTATCGAAGTTCAAGTAATATGCATTCCCATTATAAACGGTACTACTCCAATAATTTCCATAAGTTCCAGGATTGGGATTCCCATTGCCGCCATGTCTATCACCTGCAAGTGGTAATTTAAGAGAGGAGCCATATGCACCAATATCATCTGCACTGCTCCAACTTGCAAGTTCCGTGCTGTATTCTGACATAGTAGGAACTCTATATCCACTAGGGCAAGGGTTATTTACTCCAGTAACACCCTGCCATAAATTGTCATTTTGTGAACTTCTCCAGTTGCTAGCATTTCTAATAAAATTTGAATTTCCGGGTACATCTGTACTTGATGTTGTAAATATTGTACTAGAATTTATTAGTTGGTGCCCATCTGCTCCTCTACCCCATTGAAACAAATGACCATATGAAGAGGCATCAGTACTGCTAGTAGCTACTTGTGAAGCACCTAAGTTTCTGTCTAACCAACAAGTAGAACCAGTACTACTCACTGTACCATATGTAACACTTGATCCGTTATAAATAAATGTTACTGTGGAAGTACCGCAAACAAATGAAGCAGTTTTGGTAAAGCTGCAATTGGGTGTGGTATTGACGGTAAACGAGTTACTTCCAGTTGTTGTAGGTGTTCCCGAAGCACTTAGTACAACATTTTGATTACCTGTAGCTGAAAAAGTTCCAGCTGCAGCAAAAGTTACACCATTGGTAGTAGATGCTATGTTATAGGTTCCAACGCTAACTACCGTGGCTATAATAGTTTGGGTAACACCAGTAGCAGGCACACCAGCTGTTAAAGTTCCTGTTGATGTACCCGAAATAGTATATGCAGAAACTACCGCTGTTCCATTGGAAGATGCGGTAACTGAAGGTGAACCTATCATATCTGTCCAGGCAGTACCGTTGAATACTTGCATTTGCCCGTTTGTGCCACAATCGGAACACCAAACCATTAAACCAGCTGCCGGTGATGCAATGGAATTTTTTTGTGCATTGGTCATTCTGGGTGGCAATAATCCTTTGGTATTGGATGTTACATCTAACTTTGCAGAAGCATCTGGTGTAATGGTACCAATTCCTACTTGTGCCATGCTCGTTAGTGAGCTGGCTATAACTACAAGAGTTATTATTATCTTATTTTTCATAATTTATCTTTTTTCTTTTTGCTGCTGGCAACTTGATAGTAGCAGCTTGCTTTTGTTTTTTTTATTCAATTAATCCCGATGTTTAGTTATGAAATTAACTTAAAATGAATCAATTAATCAAAGCAATCCAACTGGTACCATTATATAATTTTACGTTTTCGGAAGTTGTGTTGTAATATATCATGCCTTCTACCCCAGTTGGATCAGTAGCAGCCTTTGGCAATAAAACTCCTGAAGTTGTAGAATTAACATCCAAAATTGCATTGGCATTTGGCGAAGTAGTACCAATTCCTATTTTACCGGTAGAAGTTGTTGAACCTGATGCTACAGCACTAGTGCTTCCATTAACTACATCAGCCCACAAAGATCCACTGATTGCCACTTCTAAAGCTTTGGTAGTACTGTTATAAATTACTAAGCCGGCATTGGGTGATAACACAGAAGCATTGCGCTGTGTGGTTGTTAACCTGGGTAATAATAAACTAACCGCTGAGCCGTTTGCGGTAATGTCTAATTTAGCAGAAGCATCTGGCGTATTGGTTCCGATTCCTACTTGTGCCATGCTTGTTAGTGAGCTAGCTATAACTACAAGAGTTATTATTATCTTATTTTTCATAGTTTATATTTTTTTTGCTGCTGGCAACTAAATTTCATTTGCATTTCTCATCTCTCAGTGCTCATTTCCCAATTCATCATTATTACTTCATAATTTTTGCTGCTGGCTACTAGCTGCTGGCCTCTGGCATTTTATTTTATCTGTATTTATCATCTCTCAGTGCTCATTTCTCATCTCTCAACTCTCATTTCTCAGTGCACTTTTCCCAATTCATACTTAAAACTTAACACTTAACACTTAACACTTTACCGATGTGTCGGGACTTCATACTTCTCAGAGTTGGTTTCCAAGGTAAGAAGATGCCTTCGGCATGACGTATGTGTGATGTTTTAGCTATTGCAAATTCATACTTCATACAGTTTGCTATTCTTCGACAAGCTCAGTAACCGCAAACGGCTATTCATACTTCATTTTTTTCAAAATGTTCATTTTCTTATATCCATAAGCTGCAGCAGTAGCAGCTAATAAAACAATTCCACCATCTACTGGTACATCTACGGGTTCATCATCAAATCCGCCAGTGGTAATGCCAGGTTGTGCATTAGCTGCAAAGGTGATGCTTACCAAAATTACTGCGATTGCTATTATTTTTTTCATTTTTTTTCTATTTTTTCGGGTTGCGAGTTACGGGTTACAGGTTGCGGATTTTCAATGTCCCTTACCTTTCACCCTCACTTCTCTTCTATCAACTGACAACTATCAACTGACAACTATTTAACAAATTTTACTGTTTTATTAAAACCTTTTTCGTTACTTACAGTTACAAAATATACACCGTTACTTAAGATTTCTATGTTTATTTGTGCATTGGCACCGCTCATGTTGGTATTTATTATTTGTTGACCTGAAACATTTGTAATACTCACATTTGAGTTTTTGAAATTTACATTGTTAATATTCACATTTAATATATCAGTTGCTGGATTAGGATAAACTGATAATTGCATTTCATTTTTTCTATGCAAAATATTTTCATAAGAAGTTTTTGATTCTCCAAAAACAATTTCAAATCGGGTACCTCCATAGGTAAACAAATTGTTTGTATCAATATTAAAAGTATAGATTATATCTTCTTTTATTAAAGTATTTTTATTTAAAAAATGATCAATTAAATAAGCATCAAAGGTTTTATCAAATGTACTCATGTCTGTAAACAAAATTTTATAAGTTCCACTTTTTTGCTTATCCATATTAATTTTTGCAACATCATTAACTTGTAATTTTGGAAAACCATTAATTGCTAAGGTGTCTTTTAAATCAGCAGTTAAAAAACCCATTCCACCCCCTATATCATAGGCATCATAATTATTATCAAAGTTTTTAGTGGCACCTTCAGTAAAATGTATTACGGCATCATCTATTGGAACATTATCTGATAATAATTTTAACCTCATGTGACTAGGTTCATCGGCATTTTTAAAAATTTTAGTGCCTTGTTGATTACTTATTTTGTGACTTTCATATATTTTTAAAACTGGAGAACTTCCAGTTGCTTTTACCATAAAGCCTTGTGAGCTGCTAATATACCTTGTACCAACATTTGGTGTTCCGGAACCGATACCACTAACGTAACTAGTATAACCGCCACTATTATAGTTGGTATTTAATGGATGCCAAATATAAATGGCATCATTAATATTGTTGAAATCTGAAGTGCTCCCTTGTGCTTTTACTAAATCCCAATCAATGGTACATGGAAATGGATTACCCACTAAATTCCAACCATTACCACCCCCGGCAGTGTAAGTTATTGGTAAAATAACTGGATTTGAAGGATACGAACCATTTACCCAAATAGTTGTGGTATTATTGGTAGAATTAACAGTAGTCATTAGATCAATAGTTCTATCTCCTCTAATAAAAACTCGGTAACCTTTTCCATTAGTTAATGAAGTATTTCCATCTATATTTGGCCACTTTGCATAATCTGTCATGGTACCTCCAAACAGGGTTTCATTATAATAGAAAGCAGATTTTGAATTAAGTAAAGCAGCATCTACTGTTCCACTTGGTCCAGTAATTTGAGTCCCTCTTCCACTGGTACTTCCGGCATTATCGCGCCATTGTAAAGTGCTTCCACCCACCACTGGTGAGGCTAAAAAGCGGTATTTTCTACCATTGGCTGGAATGTATCTTTCAACAGTAATATTTCCATTGATAGTTCCGGTAGAGATGCCAATATTAGCTGTTCCAGTTGCATTAGAAAGTAATGTTAAAAACCCACCAGTATTGAGTGTTGAACCGGAACCTACAATAACAGTTCCTGGGGTAGCGCCTCCTACAATATTAAGTGAATTACCCAAAGTAGCAGTTGAGGTACCTGAAAGTGTTAAATCTTTTAATACATTGGTAGTTCCGGGTGTAGTTTGGTCAAAATAATAAGAACCATTTGTACCTGTTCCTCCTATTATTAAACTAGAAGTACTTGATCCTTTAATAGTTCCTGTTCCTGATGATGAACCCCCATTCAAAGTGGCAGATGCACCAGCTGCAATGGTTAATTTACCCAAATTTGAAATACTTTCTGAACTGTATAATATTGTACTAACCGAAGCATACAATTCCTCTCCAGCTGAAATGTGAAGTTGTGCATTTGAAATTAGTGGTAATATTAAGTTAATAACAATTATTATTTTTTTCATATTTTTCTACAAATATTAGAATTTTGCTTATTTGTTAAAAGTTAATGAAGAATTAAGTATTAAAAGGGTATAGAAAATGAAATAGAATGTTCTTTTATCTTATTATAATACTTGTAAAGTATTAAATAGTAGTAATTAAACTTAAAATATTATAATGATTATTTTTTAAAAAAAAGTATTAATAATGATTTTGATAGTAATTTTTGTAATGTATTTAAGATGTTATTTTTAGTAATTTATTATAAAATGCTACTTGCTATTATTAGATTGATTTGTTCTATTTCACCATATCATTTGAAATATATTGAAGTAATAATATGAATCATTTATTTAAAAGCTAAAAATACTTGATTCTAATAAATCTTGTTTCCAAGAACGTAATGAAAATTAGTTCACTATTTTAATGAAATATTTTAAAATAGAGTTATTTAAATTGTGGCATTTTTGTTTATAATAAATAAGTTAATATAACTAAAATTGAAATCTTAAAAATAAAATAATGTCAGAACAATTAGAACATATTCATTGCTTAATTATTGGAAGCGGTCCTGCGGGTTATACTGCCGCCATTTATGCAGCTCGTGCCGATTTAAAACCTGTAATGTACACGGGTCCTCAACCTGGCGGACAATTAACCATTACTACCGATGTGGAAAATTATCCTGGTTATCCAGATGGAATTATGGGACCCGAAATGATGGAAAATTTTAGAAAACAAGCTGAACGCTTGGGAACGGACATTCGTTATGGCATGGTAACTAAAGTAGATTTTAGTGGTAAACCTCCATATAAAATTCAAATAGACGAAAATAAAGAGGTGTTGGCAGACACTGTTTTAATTTCTACTGGTGCTAGCGCAAAATGGTTGGGTATTCCTAGTGAAACAAAATTAAATGGTCATGGTGTTTCGGCCTGTGCTGTTTGCGATGGTTTCTTTTTTAGAGGTAAAGATGTGGCCATAGTAGGAGCGGGTGATACTGCTTGTGAAGAGGCAACTTATTTAGCTAAAATTTGTAGCAAAGTTCATATGATAGTTCGTAAAAGTGAATTTAGAGCATCAAAAGCCATGCAACACCGTGTAATGAATACACCAAATATTGAAATTCATTTTAATTCAGAAACCGATGAAATTATTGGAGAAAATAAAGTGGATGCTGTTAGGTTACTCAATAATAAAACCAACGAAATGACCACCATTCCTATTGGAGGTTTCTTTGTGGCCATTGGTCACAAACCTAATACTGATATTTTTAAAGATTATTTAGAAATGGACGAAACAGGTTATTTAGTAACTACACCAGGAACAAGTAAAACTAAAATTGAAGGCGTATTTGCTTGTGGCGATGCACAAGATAAAATTTATCGCCAAGCGGTAACCGCTGCAGGTAGTGGTTGTATGGCAGCTTTAGATGCCGAAAGATATATATCGGCCAAAGAATTTGAAATGAATTAAGTTAATAGTTAATAGACCATAGTCGATAGAATAATGTATATCTTATATGCTCTATCTTCTATGGTCTATCAACTGACAACTATCAACTATCAACTACGCTTGTTGTTCCCAAACTTGCACCAATTCTACCAATACATCCACAGCTTTTTGCATGTCTTGAACACTTACAAATTCTTGTTTACTATGAATGGCCATTTCACCAGTGAAAATATTTGGACAAGGCAATCCCATAAACGAAAGTCGTGAGCCATCAGTTCCACCTCTAATATTGGTAGTAACAGTATTTAATCCAGCGCGTTTATATGCTTCTTCCGCATTTGCCATTACCTGAGGAAATTGATCTAAAATTTCCTTCATATTTCTGTATTGTTCAGTAACTATTATTTCAAAGGTAGCTCCTTCAAATTTTGCTACGGCTTTTTGTGCCAATTGATTCAATAATTCTTCATGTTCTTTTAGTTTGGCTGTTTCAAAATCACGAACAATAAAACCAACAGTAGCTTTTTCCACTCCGCCTTCAATGGAAACAGGGTGAACAAAACCTTCGTATTTGTCGGTTTTCTCAGGACATAATATATCATTTGGCAATAAAGTATTAAAGTAACTTGCTACTTTAATAGCACTCACCATTTTGTTTTTTGCATAACCAGGATGAGCGCTAATGCCATGAAAAATAATTTTACAACCATCAGCACTGAATGTTTCACCTTCTAAATGTCCGCGTTCACCGCCATCTAAAGTATAACCAAAATCAGCATTTAATTGTTGCATGTCTATTTTATCTACTCCTTGACCTATTTCTTCGTCTGGAGTAAATAATACACGAATATCACCATGAATAATTTGAGGATTATTCATTAATAATTCAGCTAAATTCATAATAATGGCAACACCTGCTTTATCATCGGCACCTAATAAAGTTAAACCGCTAGCAGTAATAATATCATCACCAATTCGCTCCAATAAATATTTATGTTTTTTGGAAGATAGTACCACTGAATTGTCATCAGGCATAATAATATCTTCTCCATTCCAATTTTTGTGAAGTATTGGTTTTACATTGGTGCCACTGCAATCAGGACTTGTGTCTACATGTGAACAAAAACAAATGACAGGTACTTTTTTATCAGTATTTGAAGGAATAGTAGCATATACGTATCCAAACTCATCGGTTGAAACATTTTTTAAACCCAAACCTATTAATTCTTCATATAAAAGTTTGCTTAAATCTTTTTGTTTTTCACTACTTGGATTGCTTAAACTATTTGGATCGGCAGTGGTGTCTATTTGCACATATCGCATCAATCTTTCGGCTACATTGTATTCGTAATTTTTCATTGTACAATAATTGTAATTTTATCTGATGATTGATACTAAAATGATATTTTTATTTGAAAATTTTAGTGTTTAACATTTGCTTAAATATGTTAAATGGTCAATTTTTAAGTTTATTGGAAAATTAAAAGTAATTCATAATGAGCTAGTTCAAATTTTTTTTCTTGTTTTTTTGAAAATCACTTGAATTAATGATTTTTGTTAGTAAATTTGATTTAACAATTAAACCCAATTCATCGCCTATAAAAATACAATTTTACACTAACCAAATTTTATAACTGTTTGCAAAAAAAACTACTATAAACCAATTAATGCTTACAATTATGCAGACTTCAAAAGTTAGTGACGATGAATTGATACAAAGGTATCTCAATGGCGATGTGCGCAGTTTCGAAACTTTATTAAGAAGGCACAAAAATGCCAGTTATGCTGTTATTTTACAAAAAGTAAAAAGCAGGGACGTAGCTGACGAAATTTTCCAAAATGTTTTTATCAAAATCATTGAAGTGATCAATGATGGAAGGTATTCAGAAACAGGAAAGTTTAAACAGTATTTACTATGCTTATGCAATAATTTTTCAATAGATTATTTGCGTAAATTTTCAAAGAAAAAAGAACTCCTTTTTTCTAGTTTTATTAGTAATTCTGACGATGATGGTTATTCATATTTTGATAATTATGCTGATGACAAAAATATTGCGCCTTTTGTAGAATTTGAAGCCGAAAAAGAAGCTAATATTTTAAGAAATCTTGTTTTGCAATTACCAGCCGATCAGCAAGAAGTAATTATTTTAAAACATTGGGGAAACTTAAAGTTTAGAGAAATTGCGGAGCAAATAGGTGAAAACATCAATACTGTTCAAGGCAGATTTAGGTATGGAATTAAAAAGCTAAAAGAAATGTTGAAACAACAACAAATAGAAATTACCATCAATTAGCATATTTTTGACATGAATTAATCGCATCAGATTTTTATGAATTTCAAAAACATATTTTTCACCCTATTTTTATTTATTTCATTAGCAATAAAAGCGCAGGATACTATTAAAAATATTACGCTTCCTGATTTTATTGTGGTGGCTCAAAAAGATCCTGAATATGAAAAAAAATATCAGCGTTTGGTTTATAATGTAAAAAAAGCCTTGCCTTATGCAAAACTTGCTGCTTTTAGGTACCAAATGTTGGAACAAAACTTACAGTTATTGCCAACGGAAAAAGCCAGAAAAGCATATTTAAAAAAGACGGAAGCCAATATCAAAGACCAATTTATGGAAACTTTAAAAGGCCTAACTGTTAGCCAAGGAAAAATACTAATAAAACTTATTTACCGTGAAACTGGCCGAACTACATACGATTTACTTGAATCGTATAGGGGAAATTTTACTGCTTATTTTTGGCAAGGATTGACCAAATTTTATGGTGGGAATTTAAAAGACGAATACAATCCAATTGAGGATTGGCAATTAGAACAAATTATAAAGCAACTAGGATTTGATTAAACTAGTTGCTTTATAGAATAATTTGTTAGTATCAAAAAGGAATCTTCTGCTTGAATTTATTTTTTCATATCTTCTTTTGTCACCACAGCCATAATACTATCGGCAAAGGCAATTTGAGTTTCTTCCAAACCGTTTACAATGAAAATTTCTGTTTTACAAAAAAACAATTTGCTACCCGCTTTATAAACATGTCCTTTTGCTTTTAATTGAGTTCCTTTTCCTGGATTGATGTAATTAATTTTCAAATCAACTGTAACCACCGATTGGTTATTATTTACTAAAGTAAAAGCGGCAAAACCAGTTGTAATATCAGCCATAGTAGCAGTAACTCCACCATGAACAAATCCCATTTGTTGTAAATGTTTTTGTGTTAAATCTAAATAAGTTTCTACATATCCAGCTGCTATTTTATTGAATTTAAATCCTACATCTTGCATGAATAAATTACCTTTCGATTTTTCAATCATTCTTGCTTCAAAATCAGGGTCTAATGGTTTCCAATTAAGCTTTTCTATCATAATTCTTAAAAATAATTTACGTTTGTCAGTAAAAAAAAATATTTTGCGAATGTAAGTCTACATCATGCAAACTGAAAATAAATTAATTTTAGATATTCAACACTTCGCTGATAGCGATTATAATGCTGAAAGTAGCTTCAGGTATAAGTATTTTTTAGTCATTGCGCAGCAACAAATGATTTCTATTGTTGCAGATATACAGTTAAATAGAATTGTTTCCTTTAAATCGTTTACCAATCCTTTCGCTTCATTTTTAGACTTGAGTTACAATGAACTGAATGAATTCAATGAAATTAGTAAGGAGTTCTTACCTACTTATAAAAGTAAAACTGTAATTATTGCAGACAGTGATTGTATTTTAGTTCCCGATACTTTAATCAATTTAGTAGCACTTGAAACGTATTACAAAGTAAATAATAAAATAAAAGAAAATTCTCAGGTTATATCCAATAAATTAGATTTTAAACACATGGTAAATGTGTTCAATGTGAAGAACGAAACATTAAAATTTATAAGATTTAACATGCCAAGTGCCGATATCATTCACCAATCATTATTGTTTATAAAAGCATGTTATATTTCTCAAAATGTACATGCTGAAACCAATGTTTTTATTCAAATAAATAATGACAGTATTGACTTACTTCAATTTAAAAATGACCAAGTAAATTTCTGTAATAACTTTAAGTTTGATAATCATACTGATATTGTTTATTATTTGTTAGCGGTAGCAGAGGAATTAGGCATTTCGGGCGATTTGAATTTAATTGTTTATGGTGAAATTGATTCCAATAATAGCTTGTTTGCATTAATTGAAAAATATTGTAAAAGCATGCAATTAGGCAAAAGAAACACTCGATTTACTTACCCAAATGCATTTGATAAAATACCAGAACACCATTATTTTACTGCTTTAAATGTATTGCTTTGCGAATAATTAGCGGTACTCATAAAGGCATTATTATTCATGCTCCAAAAGGTTTACCAGTTAGACCAACTACCGACAGAGCCAAAGAAAGTTTATTTAATATTTTAGAAAATAATTTTGATTTTGAAAAATTAACTTGTCTTGATTTATTCAGCGGAACTGGGAATATAGCTTACGAATTTTGTAGTCGTGGTGCCAATAAAGTTACCAGTGTCGATATTGATTTTGGTTGTATAAAGTTTATCAAAGAAACCATTGAAAAGCATCAATTCATTCAAATGACTGCTGTTAAAAAAGATGTATTTTCTTTTATGAATCAATGCACTGATCAATTTGATATTATTTTTGCAGATGCACCATACGCTTTAGATAAATTGCCAACCATTCCAATGGTAGTTTTTGAAAAGCAATTATTAAATCCAAATGCTTGGTTAATAGTGGAACACCAAAGTAATTTGGATTTAAGCCAACAAAAGTATTTTTTTGAAAAAAGAAATTATGGGCAATCTACCTTTAGTTTTTTTAAAAACAGCTAAACTATATTATCATGAAGCGCATTGCATTATTTCCTGGAACCTTTGATCCAATTACCATTGGTCATGTAAATATTATAGAACGTGCTTTACCTTTATTTGATGAAATTGTGGTTGGAATAGGTAATAACAGTTCTAAAAGTACTTTATTTTCCATTGAACAACGCCAACAATGGATATACGATATTTTTAAAAATGAACCCTCAGTAAAAGCCATGTCTTATGAAGGTTTAACAGTTACTTTTTGTGAAAAAATAAATGCCCAATATATTTTACGTGGCATCAGAACCATGGCCGATTTTGACTATGAAAAAAACATAGCGCAAATGAATAAAATTATTCATCCGCAAACTGAAACTGTTTTCCTCATGTGCGATCCTGCATATACACCAATCAGTTCCTCTGTAGTGCGTGATTTAATAAGAAACAATGGCGATACTTCGCAGTTTTTGCCAAAGGAAATTACTTGGTAATTTACTTCTTTTTTAAAACTACATATTCTTCATTTTCATAACAAACTTGAGTTTGGTTGTAATTGGTATTTAATCGAGGTTGTTTTGAAACCAAAATATAGTCTATATTTTCATGAGGATATTTTGTAAAATCAATTTTATTAAATCCACGAACTGCAGCTGGCAAACAATCAAGTCTTTCTATTTTAGTAAAATCCATATTGTAATATTTTTCCATCGCTAGTTTCCAATCTAACAAATATTGGGTTTCATGAACAATGGCTTTGTAGTTTGCTGCAGTACTTCTTTGTGCTTCGCAATTGAACGAATAATCGTTTGGAGGAGCTAAAAACAATGCATTTATTGGCGTATTTGCCTTTATCCATTCATGAGTTTGAGTTGAAACACTTTTATTATTTATTTGAATATATCCTGATTTAAAATAAGTAACACTAATAAAAATTACATACAAAAATGTAATACTAAAAATGCCCATTGAAATGCTTTTAATGAATTTTATTGGAATAATATTTACGCATAAAATGCTGCAAAATATACCCAACCAAACGGTGGTTTTATACCATTGAATTTTACCTAAATTATTGCTTGGATTTAAAAATAATATCACTGTAAAAACAATGCAGACTAAAATAATTACTGATATTATTGTTATAAATATTGACTTGTTTTTTTTTGTAAAATATTGCAACGCAACTAAAGAAAATAGCACAAAAAAGGCAGTAAAAATATAATCTTTTAAAGGGAATAATTGGGGCAAATAATGCAATGCTCCACGGTATTCAAATAGAATTTTATTCGCCTCCATTTGGTTTGCATTATTGGCATTTAATTGCGTTAAAAAAACCGGTATAAAAATAAATAATGCAATGCTTATAAAAGCCAATGCATAAGTGAAAACATTTTTAATTGAAATTTTATTTTGCTTTACTAACAATAAATTTACCAATAAAACAATTCCAATAATACTTGCAACTTGCAAACCAATTAATGGTTGGAATAAAGCGGCTAAACCACATAATATTCCTGAAAAAAAATATTTATTTTTGAATATATAAACAAAAGCCCAAATACAAAAAACTTCAGACAAACTGCTTCCCACTAACATATTGTCTTGAAAATAATTTCCTCCAACGGTAAAATGTCTAAATAAAAACAGGTAAGTAACTACTGCTAACCAAGATTTTAATTGATTGCTGTAAAAGTAATTTGCCAACTCATAAAATCCAGCTATGGCTGTATATAAGCAAATAAAATATATGATTAAACAACTGGCTTTTACTCCAAAAATTAATGAGAAAACATAAACTAAATAAACAAAATAATAACGGACTGTAAAAGTTTGATTATAGTAATTAAGGAAAAAATCGTTGGGATAAAGTTGCGAATTTAGTTTTTGATAAATTTGTGGTAAATGTTCTGCTTGGTCGCCAGTATTAAATAAATATCCATTGCATAATACATAAGCAAATGCAATCATTAGAAATATAAAATATTTTGATTTTAATATTTTCAAAGTTTAATTTATATTCTTATAAATGTAAATATTTTTAGAACTTTAAAGAAACACCAATCATTACATGTCTTTGTTGTAAATACCTAGCAGGATTAGTAGGAGGTGGGCCACCATTTCCTAATCGAGGATCAATGAATCGTGGGTCAGTCCAAGTTTCAGGAACATTATCTCCATTATTATAAGCACCACCAGTAACAGGATTAACAATAGCTGCATTTTGATTATCAAAAATATTACTCACTTGAATATTCCAAGCAAATTTTGCTTTTTTGAAATTTACAAATTTGGTAAAAGTAAAATCTGCCCAAAACCAATATTCACCAATTTTACTCCATCTTGCATCAGGATTAGGATCTGTAACATAAATTGGTCGGCCAGTTTGCACATCATTTCTTGAGAAAATAGAAGGAGTATATCTTATTCCAGAACGTGTAACTGTTTCAAAATAAAAGCTCATATTATTTAACCAACTTTTGTTAAATAAACCTTTTTTTCTATTGATTTTAAAAATATGATTTGTTTTAAAATCAATGGGCACATCCCAGGGTAAATAATATTCTTTGGTATCTTCAATGGCTCCACTTGCTAACAATTCTTTTAGTTTTTCATTGGCACTTGCACTTTGTCCGGTTGTAACCATATATGCAAACGAAGCTTGCCCTTGGTACCAAGTTCCAATTCGTTTGATGTATCCAATTTCTATTCCTCTACTACGGGCAAAATCAGAATTGATGCGCATAGTTCTTGTTACATCTCGGCCTGTAATGTCTTTAACAATTACAGAAGCTGTGGTAATAAATTCATATTTATCTTTCCAAAATGCTGAAATGGTTAATGCATCATTGGTAGTTAATTGCGAACGCAAACCTATTTCATAACTAATGTCTACTTCTGGATTTAAATTTGGATTTCCTACCGCAGCAGCTGTACTTCTATCTTGGTACAAAGGATTTAAACCTGGATAAAGATATGATGGATGTGGCAAAATAGTAGTATGTCCGTAATTAAAATACAACATTTTATTTTCTGCAATTGGAAAACTTGCAGAAATTTTTGGTAGGAAACGGAACTTATAATTCATGTCGCCAATTTTAGTTGTAAAGGCTAAATAATCTGTTCTTATTTCGTCTCTAATTGGTGAGCGTTGGTCAGCCACGGCATCGTCTATGTATTTTCCTGGTGCCCAATATTCAAATCGCCCACCAATACTAGCTACCAAACCTTTGTATTTAATTTGGTCGGTTACATAAAATCCTCCTCTTCTTGGATTAACTTTCCAAACATCGCTTTGTTGCCCAAGTCTAAACGATTGCGATTGTGAGCCATCGGCTAAAGTAATTGGAGCACCAATCCATGGGCGAATGATATCAATCCAAAGCATTTCTTGAAACTTCATTTCAAATCCAAAAGTGAATTTGTTCATTGAATTTTTTGAATATAAATTTCCTTGCGATTTCAATACATATTCTTCTAAATAATGGTGATGCCATAAACTGGCAATTCCATTGTTATTATTAAATCCGTCAGATAATTGAACAAATCGTACATCATAGTTTGCCGTTGGCAAAAAGATTGTAGTTGGAAATAAATTAATGGAATTGGCATCAAACTCTTGATTTACATTAGTTGGACGCCAGTCGCGGCCATTTGCATCGGCACGCAATTGAACAAAAAATCTAGAAGCAGTAACATCATAACTAAAACGTTTGTTAACCGATTGTTTGTAGTTAATAACTTGCATATAAGCATCGTGGGTAAATGTGTTTGCATTATCCATTTGCTTGCTAAAATTATATTGGAAACCGGGTTGAAAAGGAACATCATTTCCAAATATTCTTAACATGTTAATGTCTTGGTTAATGCTAATGGAACGCAGTAAACTAAAGGTGAATTTTTTATTGTTTTTTAAATCGTAATTTATCTTAACAAATGCACTCCATCTATTGTCTTGAAAAGGACTAAAATTTGTATTGCTGTATAGCGATGAAACAACTTGATTTGCAGGATTTCTGTAAAATTCATCACTAAAAGAAGAACGCAAAGCCACTGAAAATTTAACTTTATTTTTCAAAGTTTTTTTCATGAATGGTCCACTTACGTTTAATTCAGCTACTTGACTATTCCAGTTTGCTTTTGAATTTTTGTTAAATCCAAAATCATCTCTTTTGTAACTTGCATTTATTTCATATTTATCGCCACCACGCTTGGTTTTAGTGCTAATAACTCCCGATGTGGCATCACCTACATCAGCACCAATTCCTCCTGTTGTAATTTCAATTTCACTGATAGCATTTGAACCTATATCCAAACCAAATCCTGTACCTGAAAGAGGATCTGTAACATTTACACCATCTATGTATGTTCCTGTTTCATAAGTTCTACCACCTCTAATGTTTACTCCAGCTGGCGATTGAACAACTCCAGGTTGCGTATTTATAATTTGTTGTAATTGGCGCGAAGGAGCTAACTCTATATTGTCTTGACTAATGGTATTTACTGTTTGTGGTTTGTCAACGTCAATTAATGGTTTTTTTCCTAAAATTACTACTTCATCCATATTGGTGCTGGCAGTTTGCATTTCAATGGTTCCAATATCAGTTGTTATTCCAGCTTTAACTTTTACATCAGTTTTTAAAACAGTTTTGAACCCTAAATATTTTATTTCAATATTATATTCTCCTGCTTTTATATTTTTTAATGAGAATATTCCTTCTGAATTTGTTTGGGTAGCATAGGAAGTTCCTTTCACCACTATGGTAACACCAATAAGGGTTTCATTGCGTTTAGTATCTAATATTTTTCCAGTAATTAAACCAGAATTTTGAGCAAAACTTAAAGTATTTATTAGTAAAAATGTTATTATTATATATAAAAATCTCATTCAGGAATTCATTTTAAAACGTGGCAAAATATAAATTTAAATTTTCTTTGCATAATTAAGTTTGTGTTGCTTTGTGAAAAAGTCAAAAGAATTATCATTTTATGTTCAATTATTAACAATATGGCATGGTTTTAGTAAAAAATGTTTAAGCTTGCAATATCAAATTATAAAGCACTGAAAATTATGAAACGCCTATTATTATTTTTATTCTTAATACCATTTATTAGTAAAGCCGATGTATTTGATGATGTAGTTTTAACTATTAAGTCAAATAAAAGCGATTTGGTTTCAAAGTTTTTAAATGCAAATGTAGAAATTACATTATTGGAAACTGAGAGTCTTTGTAGTAAAGCACAAGCCGAACAAATGCTAAAAAAGTTTTTTGACACTTATCCTTCCAAAATAATTAATATAAAACACAGAGGCGCATCGGCACAAGGTGCCAAATATGCCATTGCTAGTTACGAAACTGAGTCTGGTTTAAAGTTAAGATTGTATATTTTTATGAAAAATAATTTGATACATGAATTGAAAGTAGAACGTGAATAGAAATTTAAAACAAATTATAATTTTATAATGTGTTGATAGTAATGATATTTTAAGAATGAAATTATTATAATTGTAATTAATCAATTAAAATAATTTTCCCCTAATGAATAAAAACATTACTATTTTTTTCAATCCAATTAACTGGTTTAAAGCATATCAATATCACAAACAAAATTCCAATTACGATAAATCTTCCTACGATTTAGAATTATATTTGTATTCAAAAATACTGAAAAATGACATGCTGCATTGGGGTTATTTTGAAGATATAAATATTGCTCCAGACGCTATTTCTGTTAGAGATGTGGAAGAAGCACAAATGAAATATGCTGAAAACATCATGCATTTAATTGATGACAAACAAGGATTGGTTTTAGATGTTGGTTGTGGAATGGGAGGTTTGTCGGCTATGTTAAAACAAAATGGAATCAATGTAGAAGCATTAACTCCAAATGTGAATCAAAAAAAACATATTGAAACCAAATATCAAGGATTAATTTGTCACCATGCAAAGTTTGAAGACTTTAATTCGGAACAAAAATACAAAACCATCATCAATTCCGAATCGTTGCAATACATCAACTTAGACAGTGCCATTGAACACGTAGATAAATTTATGGAAGTTGGTGGGAAATGGATTATTGTAGATTATTTCAGAAAAAACCAAGATGGAATTAATAAATCAGGACATTTAGAAGAAACCTTTTTAAGTAAAATAGCCAATAAAGGATGGAAAGTAACTTATGAAAAAGACATTACTTTCAATGTGCTTCCAATGAGTAAGTTTATTTACATGTATGCCGATAGGTTTTTGATTCCATTGAAACATTTTGCTTTTGAAAAATTACGTTATAAAAAAGCCTGGTTATATTATTTAACAGAAAACTTAAGAAGTGGTATTGATAAAAAAATGACTAAAGAATTTGCTGCCATTGACCCAGAAAAGTTTTTAAGAGAAAAAAAATACGCGATGTATGTGGTAGAAAGGGGATAGTTGTTGATTAAGATGCTGCCTATGGTTGGTGTTTTTACCAACCAATGAAAAACAAAAAAGTGGATTGGTGAGGACAACAACCATGGACAAAAAAAATGCAATAAAAGGACAACTTTATAGTATAAGTTGTCCTTTTTTTGTGCATATTGCAGACCTATTTTTACATCAATAAAACTGAATGATTAACCAAGAATTGAATGAGCAATTATTAGCAATTGCTGAAACCTACGAAGCACCTGTTTATGTGTATCACGCTGAAACAATTATCAACCAATATCAAAAGTTAATCAATGCTTTTAAACCATTAGATATAAAAATAAAGTATGCTTGTAAATCTTTGAACAATACTGCTATTTTACAATTATTACAGCAGCAAGGAAGTGGATTAGATACAGTTTCAATCAATGAAGTTCATTTGGGTTTGGCAGCTGGTTTTTTGCCAAAAGACATTATTTTCACACCTAATTGTGTAAGCTTCGATGAGATTATTCAAGCAGTAGAATTAGGAGTTCACATCAATATTGATAATATTTCTATTTTAGAACAGTTTGGTAGTAAATACGGACATTCAGTACCTTGTTGTATTCGATTAAATCCGCATATTTTAGCTGGTGGAAATAGTAAAATTTCTACTGGTCATATTGATTCTAAATTTGGTATTTCGGTATATCAATTACGACATGCTTTGCGCGTGGTAAAATCTCATAATATTCATATCAATGGATTGCACATGCATACAGGAAGTGACATTTTAGATGCTGGTGTTTTTTTACAAGGTGCTGAAATTTTATTTGATTCGGCTAAAGATTTTACTGAGCTTGACTTTATAGATTTTGGTAGTGGATTTAAAGTTGCTTATAAACCAAACGACATAACTACCGATATAGAAGAATTAGGTAAAAGTTTAAGTGAACGTTTTGTTGAATTTTGCAAAGAATATGGCAAAGAATTAGAACTTTGGTTTGAACCTGGAAAGTTTTTGGTGAGTGAAAGTGGTTATTTTTTAGTAAAAGCTAATGTGATAAAACAAACGACAGCTACAGTATTTGTTGGTGTTAACAGTGGGTTAAATCATTTGATTAGACCCATGCTTTACGATTCTTACCATCATATTATGAACTTAAGTAATCCAAATGGTAAAGAAAGAATTTATACCGTAGTTGGATACATTTGTGAAACTGACACATTTGCTTGGGATAGAAAACTAAATGAAGTTTCAGAAGGCGATATTCTTTGTTTTTTAAATGCGGGTGCTTATGGTATAACCATGAGTAGCAATTACAATGCAAGATTTAGACCGGCAGAAGTATTAATTTATAAAGGAGTTCCACATTTAATTAGAAAATGTGAAACAATGGCAGATATTACTAGAAATGAAGTTACCATGGAATGGTAAATAAATTAAAAAATATCCACAATAAATTTAGATTTAAATATTTGATTATAAATTATATGTAATTCATTTTATTAAATGTAGATAAATAATTAGAATTATTAAACTGTGTATGCTAAATTGCAGTCAACATATTTGGAACTGAATTTGACTTGTTGCGAGTTAAATGAAAAAATTTTGGAAATACAACATGGAAGCTAAATTTTCACCAAGAGTAAAAGATGTAATAAGTTATAGCCGCGAAGAAGCCATTCGTTTAGGCCATGATTATATAGGAACTGAGCATTTATTATTAGGCTTAATTAGAGAAGGCGAAGGCAAGGCTTTAAAAATATTAAAGGCTTTAGGTGTTGATCATGCTAGGTTAAAAAGAACCATAGAAGATTCAATTAGAAGCACTGCTAGTAACAATACAAATTTTGTAAATATTCCACTCACAAAGCAAGCTGAAAAAGTTTTGAAAATTACTTATTTAGAAGCTAAAATATTTAAAACAGATATTATTGGAACGGAACATTTATTGCTTTCTATTTTAAGAGATGAAGACAATTTAGCATCGCAAATATTATCGCAGTTTGGTATCAATTACGATATTTTTAAACAAGCTATTGAAAATAGAATTGATGAAGATTTTGATAGTCCAAAAAAGAACCCTAGAAACGAATTACCTGCTGATGAAGAAGATTATTTTGCAGGTGCTGGTGCGGGAAGAGATTCAGAACGTAAGCAAGAATCAACAAGAAGAGTAGATCCAAAATCAAAAACTCCTGTATTAGATAATTTTGGAAGAGATTTAACCAAAGCTGCTGAAGAAGGAAAAATTGATGCAATAGTTGGTAGAGAAAAAGAAATAGAAAGAGTTTCTCAAATTTTATCTCGTAGAAAAAAGAACAATCCGGTATTAATAGGAGAACCAGGTGTTGGTAAAACAGCCATTGCCGAAGGCTTAGCACTTAGAATTATTCAACGCAAAGTTAGTAGAATATTATTTAATAAAAGAGTTGTAATGCTTGATATGGCAAGCTTAGTAGCGGGTACAAAATACCGTGGACAGTTTGAAGAACGCATGAAAGCGGTGATGAATGAATTGGAAAAAAGTCCTGATGTGATTTTATTTATCGATGAAATTCATACCATTGTTGGTGCGGGTGGAGCAAGTGGAAGTTTAGATGCCTCTAATATGTTTAAGCCAGCTTTAGCGCGTGGTGAAATTCAATGTATTGGTGCTACTACATTAAACGAGTATCGTCAGTATATTGAAAAAGATGGCGCTTTAGAACGTAGGTTTCAAATAGTAATGGTAGAACCTGCAACTCCTGCAGAAACCATTCAAATTCTAACAAATATTAAGGATAAATACGAAACTCATCATAGTGTAACATATAACAAGGAAGCCATTGAAGCATGTGTAAATATGAGCACGCGTTACATGGTTGATAGACATTTACCAGATAAAGCAATAGATGTTTTGGATGAAGTAGGTGCAAGAGTTCATTTAAGTAATATACATGTTCCTTCGGTAGTTATAGAATTAGAAAAACAAGTAGAAGATATAAAAATTGAAAAAAATCAAGTAGTTAAAAGTCAAAAATATGAAGAGGCTGCAAAACTTCGTGATAAAGAAAAACATTTGCTAGAGCAATTAGAAACTGAAAAAGCTAAATGGGAAGAAGAATCGAAAAACCAACGATATGTTGTAGGTGAAGATGACGTAGCTGAAGTAATTGCAATGATGACGGGAATACCTGTAAAACGAATAGCACAAAGCGAAGGCGAACGTTTATTAAAAATGGGAGAGGAGTTAAGCGGAAAAGTAATTGGACAAGATGAAGCCATTAAAAAATTAGCAAAAGCTGTTCAAAGAAGCCGTTCTGGATTAAAAAATCCGAATAAGCCAATTGGCTCTTTTATTTTCTTAGGTCCTACTGGAGTAGGAAAAACAGAAATGGTAAAAGTATTGGCTCGTTATTTATTTGATACCGATGATGCCATGATTCGCATTGACATGAGTGAGTATATGGAGAAATTTGCTGTAAGCCGTTTGGTTGGTGCGCCTCCAGGATATATTGGTTATGAAGAAGGTGGACAATTAACTGAAAAAATCAGAAGAAAACCTTATGCTGTTATCCTTTTAGACGAAGTTGAAAAAGCACATCCCGATGTATTTAATATATTATTACAAGTTTTAGATGAAGGTTTTTTAACTGATAGCTTAGGCAGAAAAATTGATTTTAGAAACACCATTATTATCATGACATCAAACATTGGAAGTCGCCAATTAAAAGACTTTGGCGCTGGTGTAGGATTTGGAACTCCTAGTAAAGATGCAAATACTCAAAAAGATTCTAAATTAATAATAGAAGCTGCATTGAAGCGTTTCTTCTCGCCAGAGTTTTTAAATAGAATAGATGATGTAATTGTATTTAATTCATTAGAAAAAGAATCAATTAATAAAATTTTGGATATTAATTTGGGTAAATTAATAACTAGAATTGAAGAATTAGGATTTAAATTTACCATTACCGAGGCTGCTAAATCATTTTTAGCTGAAAAAGGATTTGATGCTGATTTAGGTGCAAGGCCATTAGCAAGAACTATCCAAAAATATGTAGAAGATGGAATTGCTGAGCAATTGTTGATACAACAAACAGGTAATGGAGATACAATAGAAGTAGATTATGACAAAGCTTTAAATGCTGACGAGTTAAAAATTACGACTATTAAAAAGAAGGAGAAAAAGAAAAAAGAAACTCCAATTGATAAAAAAACGGAAGAATAAATACGAAACGCAATTCATTAAAATGGGTTGCGTTTTTTGCTTTAAAAATTAATCCACATTTCGTTAAAAACATGTGGGTATTTTATATCCAAAACATGTATTATATTCATTATGTTTGAATGTTATCGGTTTTTATTAATTACAATCAAAAAAAACACGTAAATTATTTAAAAGCAGGTAGTTTTAAACCAATAAAAAATGGCAGAAGACAGAATTATACCAATCAACATTGAAGATGAAATGAAAACCGCTTACATTGATTATTCAATGTCGGTTATTGTTAGCCGCGCCTTACCTGATGTGCGCGATGGTTTAAAGCCCGTTCACCGCAGGGTTTTATACGGAATGACAGATTTAGGCTTAGCCGCTAACCGTGCTCATAAAAAATCAGCACGTATTGTGGGTGAAGTTTTAGGTAAATACCATCCACATGGTGATACCTCAGTGTATGATGCCATGGTTCGTATGGCTCAGGATTGGAGCATGCGTTATACTTTAGTTGATGGTCAAGGTAACTTTGGTTCGGTAGATGGAGATCCACCTGCAGCTATGCGTTATACTGAAGCTCGATTAAAGAAAATTGCAGAAGAATTATTGAACGATATTGAAAAAGATACCGTTGATTTTCGTCCGAATTTTGATGATAGTTTGCAAGAACCAACTGTTTTGCCTGCTAAATTTCCAAATCTTTTGGTAAATGGTGCTTCTGGAATTGCAGTGGGAATGGCTACCAATATGGCTCCTCATAATTTAACTGAGGTTATTAATGGTATAATTGAATACATTGATAACAGAGATATTACTATCCCTGAATTAATGAAATTCATTAAAGCACCAGATTTTCCTACGGGTGGAATTATATATGGTTATGAAGGCGTAAAAGATGCTTTTGAAACTGGCCGTGGTAGAATTGTAATGCGTGCTAAGGCAATATTTGAAACCAGTAAAACTGGTAAAGATCAAATTGTAGTAAATGAAATTCCTTATCAAGTAAATAAATCAACGTTAATAAAACAAACAGCTGATTTAGTAAATGATAAAGTAATTGAGGGCATCAGTGACGTGCGTGATGAGAGTGATAGAGATGGAATGCGCATTGTTTTTGATTTAAAACGTGATGCAGTTCCAAATGTAGTTTTAAATAAGTTATTTAAATTTACTCAATTACAAACTTCATTCAGTGTTAATAATGTTTGTTTGGTAAAAGGTCGTCCTGAAATATTAAACTTAAAAGGATTAATTACCAATTTTGTTGCTCACCGTCATGAAGTTGTTGTAAGAAGAACACAATATGAATTAGCGGAAGCAGAAAAAAGAGCACATATTTTAGAAGGATTATTAATAGCTTTAGATCATTTAGACCAAGTTATTAAATTAATTCGTGACTCCCAAACTCCTGATGAAGCTAAAAATGGTTTAGTTGAAACTTTTAAACTGTCTGAAATTCAAGCAAAAGCAATTTTAGATATGCGTTTGCAACGTTTAACAGGATTGGAACGTGATAAAATTAAAGCGGAATTTGATGAGTTAATGAAAACAATTGCTCATTTAAACGAAATTTTGAATAACGAAGGAATGCGTTACCAAATCATCAAAGACGAATTAACTGATATGCGCGATAGATATGGCGATGAAAGAAGAAGCGTTATTGAAATGGTGGGTAATGAAATGAGCATGGAAGACTTAATTCCAGATGATGAAGTGGTAATTACAATTTCGCATTTAGGTTATGTAAAACGTACTTCATTAAGTGAATACCGCACCCAAGCCAGAGGTGGACGAGGAAGCCGAGGCGTAGCCAAACGTCAAGAAGATTTTGTAGAACATATATTTATGGCCACAAACCATAATTATTTATTGTTATTTACAGAGCAAGGTCGTTGTTTTTGGTTACGTGTTTTTGAAATTCCTGAAGGTGAAAAAGCAACTAAAGGTCGCGCTATTCAAAACTTAATAAATATTCCGGTTGATGATAAAGTAAAAGCATTTTTAAATGTAAAAAGTTTAAGTAATCCTGAATATATTAACCAAATGAATGTAATAATGGTAACTCAACAAGGTACCATTAAGAAAACTACTTTGGAAGCATATAGCCGACCACGTTTAAATGGTATCAATTCTATGAATGTTCGTGAAGGCGACCAATTAGTAGAAGCTAGGTTAACAAATGGAACTTGTGAAATGGTTATAGCAAGTAGAAATGGTAAAGCCATTCGTTTCAACGAAAGTACAGTTCGCCCTATGGGAAGAAGTGCTACTGGAGTTAGAGCAATTCGTTTAGCTGAAGGTGATGAAGTAATTGGAATGGTTTCTATTGAAGATCCTAAAGTAACTAACGTGTTGGTTGTTTCTGAAAATGGAATGGGTAAACGTAGTGAAGTAGAAGATTATAGAATTACTAACCGTGGTGGTAAAGGTGTAATGGCCATGAATGTTACCGAAAAAACTGGTAAATTAGTAGCTATTAAAGATGTGGATGATACCATGGACGTAATGATTATTAACAAAAGCGGTATTACCATTCGTTTAAGCATGAAAGATTTAAGAGTAATCGGACGTGTGACACAAGGTGTTCGTTTAATTAATATTGGTGGTAAAGATGAAATAGCAAGTGTTGCTAAAATCAATTACATACCAGGAGATGACGATGAAGATGTAATTGAATTAGACGAAAACGGTAACCCAATTATTGTTGAAAAAGTAATTGAATTAGATGAAGAAGGAAATCCAATTATCATTGAAGCATTAACCAGTAAATTAATGGATGAAATAGTGGATAGAGCGATGGATGACGCGGAAATTAATCCTAATACTGAAGAAGAAGCTGAAGAAGATGAAACTCCTCCAGCTGAGTAATATAATTTTGTTGCCCTAGGCAATATTATTAAAACTAAAAACCTTCAAGTTTAAAAGCTTGAAGGTTTTTTTATGTCAAAAAAAAATCCATTATTCGTATATTCATTTTATTAAACATTGCGATGAAAACATCAAGAAAGAATTTTATAACAACGGGCATCACTGCTTTACTTGCTGGTGCAGGTGTCAGTAAATTAATGGCAGAAAACAGTTTTTCAATGCCAAATACTTCCAATATTGATGTGGCTAATAATGATGAAAAATATTGGCAAACCATTCGCCAATTGTTTCCATTAACGACCGATTTTATTTATTTAAATAATGGAACCATGGGCCCATCGCCTTACCCTGTTATTGAAGCCATAAAAAAAGGAATGATGGACAGCGACCAGTTTGTAAATTATGGTAGTGTAGATAAAACTTTGGAAAAATTGGGTGAATTTGTAGGTGCAAAAAGTAATGAAATTGCTTTTACACACAATGTAACTGAAGGAATAAACATAGCTTGTTGGGGTTTACCTTTAAAACGAGGTGATGAAGTAATTATGAATACCCACGAACATGTAGGAAATGCATTACCTTGGCTAAACCGTCAAAAATTACATGGAATTGTTATCAAAACTTTCACACCTTCGTTAACCGCTGCCGAAACTTTAAAAAGCATTGAGGCACTCATTACCAAAAAAACCAGGGCCATTGCTGTTCCGCATATTCCTTGTACGCAAGGACAAATATTACCTGTGGAAGAAATTTGTAAATTGGCAAAAAGTAAAAACATTTTCACCTTTATAGATGGAGCGCACGGACCTGGAATGTTACCTTTAGACTTACATAAAATGGGCTGCGATGTATATGCAAGTTGCTGCCATAAATGGATGTTAGGTCCAAAAGGAACAGGATTTTTATATGTAAGAAAAGATTTTCAACCAATATTACAAGCTTATTTTGTAGGCGCTGGAGGCGATGATGCCAAGTGGAACATGATGGTAAATCCACCAGTAATGGGTAATTATGCTGATTCTGCCCACAGATATTTTGGAGGAACTCAATCGTTAGGTTTGTACAAAGGAATAGAAGCAGCAGTTGATTTTATTAGCAATATTGGGCAACAAAATATTTATAATAGAATCAATTATTTGGGTAAATATACGCAAGATGCTTTACTGAGTTTTGGAGATAAAATTGAACTGATAACACCAACTGAACAACAATCGCGATGCGCAGTAAATGGTTTTAGAATCAAGGGTGTTGAATCAGCAAAGTTTAACCAAACTGCTTCGGAAAATAAAATTAGAATAAGAATAGTTCCTGAAAATGGCTTGAATTCATTGCGAATTTCTACACATATTTACAATAACACCAGCGAAGTTGATAAGTTGATGGAGTTAATAAGGAAAGCTTAGATAAAAAAATATTTAATTATTGGGTCAATTAATAAAACATTCCAAACATCCATAACGGAATTTTATTTCCCATTCCTAATTCTACGCCATCTATTGCGAGATAAGCATCTTTTAAATCTTTCACTTGGTTAAAAGTTTTGTTTTTTCCTCCAACTTCAAAAGTATATTTATTGTTTACTAAAAAATCGCCAATAGGAGTGTAGCGCACTACATTTTTTGTAGCCAGTTGATTAAAGAAAAACACTTCTCTAACCGCACCAATTTCTTTTGGTTCACCTGCCAAAGCATGCATTAAGTTGCTATTGTTTAAATATATTTTTTCGGGTTTTGTTAAAATACTTTCGCTGCCTTTATCGGTTTTAAGCAAGTTAATTAATTTAGCGGTATGTAAGTAATTTAAAAACAATAAAAGTGTATTTCTCGAAATTTCAAGTTGAGCGGCAAGCTTAGTAATATCGGGCTTATAAGGGCCAGAAGTAGCTAAAAAATGTAGAAGCTTTTTTAGTTTAAAAACATTTTTATATTCCATATTAAATACAGCTGGTAAATCAGTTTCCAAAATCAAATTCACGGTGTTTGCTAATTTGTGCGAGTAACTGCTTGTGCCTTCTATAAAAAACGGATAAACTCCATGTTCCAAATAGCGTTTAAAAGCAGGAATAATTTTTATTTTATCAGTTATTCCCATCGCAATTTCAATGTGATTTTTCAATAAATCATCCATTGAAGTGGGTGTAATAGAAAGCCCTTCACCTAATACTAAATATTCCCTGAACGATAAAGCTTCTAAGTCGTAAACCACTACTCTGCGGCTTAAGTCAGCACTGCCTTTATAAATTTCTAAAACCGATGAACTTGTAAATATTATTTTTAAATCAGTGTGGTTATCATAGATACTTTTTAGTTCCGGACTCCAAGTTGGGTATTTATGAACTTCGTCTAAAAACAAATGTGTACCTCCATTTGCCACAAAATCATCTACAAAATCAATCAAGCGGTTATTTGTAAAATACACATCATCGAGCGAAACATAAATCACGCTATCATTTATAGGCAAATTTGCCTTGATGTATTGATGAAGTAACGTGGTTTTGCCGCAACCTCTTGCACCTTTTATGGCTATGAATCTATCGTTCCAATTAATTTCATTTAATAATGGCCTTGTAAAATCAAGCTTAGTTTTTTTTATGCGTAGCAAGAAATTATTGAACATTCGTTTAATTTCAAGCTCGTCTGTTTTATAAGTTCCCATTTTTTTTGTATTTATTATGCAACAAATATATGCATTTTTGTTAAATATAAAAGCTTTTATTTGTTTTTTTTGTTAAATAGAAAAAACGTTTTTGAGTTTTTTACGTATAAATAATTGAAATAGTGAAAATATTGCTAAAATGAATTGTTGAAAATTAAATCAACTTGCTTCCGTTTGGAGTAGG
>CANGGG010000048.1 GCA_947453415.1 Bacteroidota bacterium
GTACCTAATACCATTGGTTTAGCATTGCCTTATTTGTTTTATTTTATTTGTTTTCAAAGTTTAAATACATTAACAAAAAAAGAAATCATGAATTTGTGTGCTTATATGTTATCAGCACATGTAATACTTTTTTCTATTGATGCAATTATTCGATTAACAAATCCAACATTATATGCTTCAAATGCGTATTCTGGACATACCAGAGAAACAGGATTAGCCTATATGTTCAAATATAATTCTATTATGTATCCTGACTCTAATTATGTGGGTGTACATGCCTGTTTAACTTATTTTTTTACTGTATACTTAGTCAAAGAAAATTTATTAGTTGCTTGGGCAAAAAATTTAAAACCCGTCCTTTTCGTTTTAGTAATTTTATCTACTTCAAGATCTGCAATTATTACTTTGATATTTTATCATTTAATTTTCAATAAAATATCTTTTCCATTTCAATTGAATAAAAAGCAAATTTTCTGGTTATCTGGAATTGTTGTTTTTTTGATAATATCCTCAGTTTTTATATTGTCATTAATTAAAAACGATGAAAGTTTCAACTCAAAGTTTATGATATTATATTTAGCCATTGACTTTTTGAAAAGTATCCCAATGTCATCCATATTTTTTGGGATAGGTATTGGAAATACATTTAGCTTTATTGGTATTGGAGCGCATAATTTATTGGTATCTCTAACCTTAGAAACAGGTTTAATTGGACTTACACTTTTTATTTTAAGTATGTATTTTTCAATTAAAAAAACAAATGGAAAAGCACTTTATGTTTTATTCCCATTATTTACCATGGGATTTTCATTTGTTAGTTTGGCTTTACCTTTTCTTTTTACTTTTTTGGCTATAATTTATGTTGTAGAAAACAATAAATTAAAAGAAACTACTTCAATAAGTAGCACCTAAAAATTAATTACATATATGTTTTTTATTGAGGTAAAATATCCTTCTTGAAGTTTTTGCTAATTAAGTAAACGCAAAAGATAGAACCTAATATTATTGCACCTAAAAATGCACTTATCATTCGAGATAATTTTTTCTTTTCAAGCGGTAGAGTTGGTTTATCTACTGTTTGGAAAAATGGTGTTTGGTTATCAAGTGTAAATTTAGCAATCTCTAGGTTTTTTAGTACCTCAGCATACATTAAACTTAACATTTGTACATCTCTTCTAGTTCTTTCCAAATCTACTTTTCCTGCCATTCTTACTACTTTAACATTTCTATCGAAAATGTCCGCACCATAATTTTCTTTTTCAAAAAGTACCAATTTTATAGAATCTGCCCTGCCTTTAATTAAAGTATAGTTTTTATATTGACGTTGAATGGTTCTATTCGTATAATAATCGCTTAAATTTCTATACAAATTTTCAATAAAATACTTCGAAAATTCCTCATTGATTGATTTGAATTCCATGGCAATGATTCCAGCACTTTGAATTACTATACCTGTTTTCTTTTTGGTATCAATAAATAGTTGTTTTCCTTCAACTATATTTTTTATAATTAAATCTAAAACTTTATTTTCTTGGTAAGTAAATTTATCTAAATCAGCATGTATAAAATAAGTAAAAGTTTCTAAACTTGTATCCGATTTAAATCCTTTTGCTAGTTTATAAATATCAATAAAATGATTAACCATTAATTTTTCTTCGCCATTGATTGTGGCTTTTTCTACTAATGTATTTCCAATAATTTGTCTTGAATTTGCTAAGTATAAAAGCTTGTCTTCATTCACGTTATTACTACCGCCAGCAAGACCAGCAATTCCGGCCAAACCAGCCAAAGATGATAAGTTCAATGATGCACTTCCATCATTTTCATTTAAAATAAATGAGTATTTTGAAATATATATTGGTTTTTGGAATTGAGCAAAACCAAACCCTAAAATTCCTCCAAGAAAACCAATAATAATAATGATTATCCATTTAGATAAAAGTAACTTGTAAATATTTTTAAATAATTTACCAATATCATTTAATTCAACCGATTTTTTTTGCATTTTTTTAAAGTTTTGATATGGTAACAATTAAAAATACCAAGGTAGATAAACTGGTAGTAATAGCAGTAATTTCCGCCATACTTGTACCTTTTCTTACATCTTTCTTTGGAACTATTATTTCACAACCAGGTTTTATTTTTGGATAAAAATTAAATACTAAAAAATTATTGGTGGCTTTAACTGTTCCATTGGCATATACCACATACGATTTTCTTTTCAATGCCTTAGAACTGAATCCACCCGCATTTAATACAAATCCTCTTAAGCCTTTTGCATTGTTAATATTTACTTTTACAGGGTATAATACTTCGCCACTTACCAAAACAGTTTGTTTTACGTAGGGTACTTTTAACAAATCACCTTCTCTTAAAAGCAAATCAGATTTAGAGCCTGGTTTTTTCAATATTTTTGAAACATCAATTCCCACAATATCGTAATCTTCATTTTCAGAATTATGTATTTGTTCATTTACATCAGCAGTATCTTTACTTTGCTTTTGCAATGCTTTCAATTTGTTGTTTTTTATTAAGTTTTCTACTACATTTTTATCTTTTTTTCTTAATAAAACTATTCCATCAATAGAGCCAGAAGCAGTTAAGCCACCACTTCGTCTTAATAAATCAGAAATATGCTCATTGTTTTTTTCCAATGTATATTTACCAGGATAAATCACTTCACCTTCTATCGTTACATTTTTCTGCGGTTCATATCCTGGCTGCGTAAATACATTTACAATATCAAAAGGCTCTAATTCAAATTTCAAAGAGGCATTGTCTTTTAAATCTTTATCTAAATCAAACTGTTTAACAATGGCAATCTCCGTATTTGTTTTGGTTTTATCTACATCAAATTTTCTACGAGAAACTTCCACTCTGCTAAAGGATGCTGCTTCTTTAAATCCACCTGCAGCTATGATCAAATCTTCTATTTTCATATTTTGAGCATATGAAAATGAACCTGGATTAATCACTTGACCATTGATGGTAACATTATAACCTTCTTTTAAATCAAGCTTCGATGCTATTTGAATGATGTCTTCTCTTTGTAATAAAATATCAGCTACTTTTCCATCTTTTGCATCTATTAAATTAATAGATAACATGGTTAAACTATTGTCTTCTTTTAACCTGTATATAATGGCCCTGGTGGTAAAAGCATCTTCTTTTAAACCTTCAGCTTTGTTAATTAATTTCAAAACTGTTAATCCACTTTCTAAGGCATATGTTCCTGGTCTAAATACTGCTCCATTTATTTGAACCCTATTTTCGTACCTGTTCAATAATTTATCAACCTGAAATTCATCACCACTTTTTGGATTAAACATGCCAAATAATTCTTGTTGAATATCGGCCACACTTTTCTGTTTGGAAGTGTTTCTTATTACTTTTATTCTTTCCTTAAATGCATCATTGGTAAATCCACCAGCAAAATTGATTACATCTTTTAAAGTTTCATTTTTTTGTACTTCAAAAAATCCTTCACGCTTTACCTCGCCTTTTATTTCTATTTTATTTTCGTATGGATTTATTTTTATAATATCTTGATCTTGTAACCTAATATTTCCTTTAGTCTCCGCTTTTAACATAAAGTCATAAATGTCTAATGTAACGATTACTTTGTTGTTTCTAATTACTTTAATATTACGCATTGATCCATTTTCATTTGGTCCTCCCGATGCATAAAGTGCATTAAATACTGTTGCCAATGAAGGTAAAGTGTAGGTTCCGGGTAAGTTAACTTCCCCAACTATTAAAACTTTAATGCTTCTAATATTTCCAAGTGTAATGTTTACTTTGGTTTCACCGGTGTTTATTCGTTCGTATATTTGTGATAAGGCACGAATAATTTTCACTTTTGCTTGCTCAATTGTTAAACCAGAAACTTGAACTATTCCCGCTAATGGTATGCGAATATTCCCATCAGGACTCACATTTAAATTCATGGTTTCTTCCGAATAGCCATAAATATCAATGATTAATTCATCATCTGGCCCAATTTGATAGTTTTGTGGAGTGGCCATTTTCATGTTTGGCTCAAACGTTAAATTTTTATTGCTGAACAATTCAGCACCAAAAATTTTTGAACGCTCTTTTTCTTGTTGTAAGTTACCATCGGTTTTTGAAGTACTTTTTCTTTCCCCAGTTTTGGTGGTTTTTGGTTTTGTTGGGTTATTGGTAGCCTGTAAATTATTAATTCTTTCTTTTAATTTTATAATTTCATCAGCAGGAACATTTCTGTTTTTAGCTTCTTTTTCTAATTGCGAAAGTGTTAAACCACTGTTTTGAGTTTTCTCCCAAAATTCTGCTATTTCATTATCCGTTAATTCATCAACTTTAATTTTTGCAATGTTTTGCAAACTAAGCGTTTGATTTTGAGCTACTGAATAATTTAAATTGAAAACGAATATTGAAAATACTAATATGCAAATTCGAGTGATGTTTTTGTATTGATACATATAAAATCGTCTATTTTTTTAGTTATTTTAATAGCGCAAAGTAATAATTTATTTTAAAAAATGTGTAATTTATAGCATTTGCTATATAATACACAGTGAAGTAGTAATTTTAGCACATAACAAATCAATTTACTTTACTAATATTGATAAGTTGTTTGTACAATAAGCTAAATATTTAATTTATTTGTTTTTTTTAATAGGACCAATTAAATGGATAAAATAAAGTTAAATGTATTGGGGTTAAGTAGCGGACAAAAAAGTGGAAGCTATACGTTAATACTTGGCGACATAAATAGTAATATACGATTACCAATAGTGATAGGAAGTTTTGAAGCTCAAGCAATAGCCATTGAAATAGAAAAAATAGTTCCTTTTCGTCCCATGACGCACGATTTGTTTTTGAATTTTTTCAAAGAATTCAATATTGAATTAATAGAAGTGCAAATTTATAGTTTAAACGAAGGTGTGTTTCATGCAAAATTGATTTGCGAACAATTAGGAATTGTAAAAGAAATGGAAGCCAGGGCTAGCGATAGCATTGCTTTAGCTGTTAGGTTTAAATGCCCAATTTATACTTTTGAAGATATAATGGAAGAAGCCGGAATTATTGTAGATGCCAGCGATGAGGAAAGTTTAAATGAGGAAATTCCTGAACAGAACACTAGGGCTAATTCACCAAATGATTTATCGAAAGCTTCAATTGAAAATTTGCACATTTTATTAAATGATGCGCTGCTAATAGAAGATTATGTATTAGCTGCAAAAATTAGAGATGAAATAGATTTAAGAAAATAATTTTAACCAGTATATTAGTAGGCTAAATAAATTCAATAATTAAAAAGAAACCTTTATGAACATAAAAAATCGTCTTATTTTAATGAGTTTCCTGCAGTTTTTTGTTTGGGGAGCCTGGTTGATTACTGTTGGAAATTATTGGTTTGCTACCAAGCAATGGAAAGCTGATGATTTTGGGGCTATTTTTTCAACCTTAGGACTTTCTTCCATTTTGATGCCAGCCTTAACTGGAATTATTGCTGATAAATATTTAAATGCAGAAAAACTTTATGGAATTTTACATATTATTGGTGGTTTGTTGCTATGTTATATTCCACAAGTTGAATCACCAGCTTCCTTTTTTTGGATCATATTATCAGCAATGCTTTGTTACATGCCAACTTTATCTCTGTCAAATTCTATTGCTTATAATATTTTAAAAAATAATAAATTTGATGTGGTAAAAGTATTTCCACCAATTCGCGTTTGGGGAACTATTGGTTTTATCATTGCCATGTGGATTACCAATATTTCTGGTAATAAAGCCTCAGCAAATATGTTTTATATAGCTGCCATTGCTGCCGTTACATTAGGAATTTATTCTTTTTTCTTACCCAAATGTCCTCCACAGAAACTTATTTCAAAAAATGCAACGCTAGTTCAGAAATTAGGATTGGATGCTTTCAAACTTTTTGGAACTTATAAAATTGCATTGTTTTTAATATTCTCCATGTTTTTGGGTGCTGCTTTGCAATTAACAAACATGTATGGCGATACTTTTCTTTCCGATTTTTCTAAAATTCCTGAATACAGTAATTCATTTGTTGCTAAATATTCTACCATCATCATGTCCATTTCTCAAATATCGGAAACCTTATTTATTTTAGCAATTCCATTTTTTCTCAAACGATTTGGGATCAAACAAGTCATGTTAATATCAATGGTGGCATGGGTTTTACGCTTTGCATTATTCGCCTATGGCGATCCTTCAGGCGGTTTGTGGATGATTATTTTATCGTGTGTGGTTTATGGAATGGCATTTGATTTTTTCAATATTTCAGGTTCATTATTCATTGAAACTTCTACTGATAATTCTATTCGTTCGAGCGCGCAAGGTTTATTCATGATGATGACCAATGGTTTTGGAGCAGTATTAGGTAGCTCAATCAGTGGCTATGTTATTGATCATTATTTTACTTTAAACGGCAATAAAGATTGGCATGCAATCTGGATTTCTTTTGCTATTTATGCGCTAGTTATTGCTGTTGCTTTCGCCTTGTTATTCAAGCACAATCACAAGCCACAAGAAATAACAAATCATTAATTTCTGGAATTAATTAAAGTTTTTCAAATTCAATTTTGATAATTTAAACGCGTTTCAAGAACCTTTTTTCCAATAAATTCCACGATAAAAAGGCAAGGAAGAATACCGTTATTATGATTGAAAATGCTACTAGAAATGGATTGAATTTGTGGAATAAATTCAAACTTACTACCAATTGAATAATGGGGAAATGGTATATATAAATCCCATAAGAAAAGTCTCCATATTTACCCCAATTATTTAAAAATTTAAATCCGTAAGCAAAGTATAAAATTAACAACGACATGGCTATTGGCCTTAATATTTCTAAATTGAAATAATATTCAATTGAAAACACAATGATAGAAATGACAGCCAATTTGTTTTTGTATTTCATGTAAAAATCAAAATAATAAAACAAACTTATTCCTGAAATAAAATAGGTTAAAAATCCTGGGAGTTGATGTTTTAAAATTAACAAAAATCCTTCTTTTTCAGGTATAATAAAGTTAGCATAATACAATGCGAGTATGTATAAAAGTCCAAGTATATAAATGGAAATGAATACAGCTATTTTTTTTTCAAATTTGTTTATCAATAAAATTATCAATGGTAATAAAATATAAAAACTTACTTCTACTTTGATGGTCCAAAGTGCGCCATTAATAGTACATAAAATATTGTTCAGAAAAACACCAGGTAAACAAGGTTGTAAAAAGTTTACGAAAAATAAATTAGCGAAAAAATATTTGTAAAGCATTGAATTTAAAAAGTATTCAGATAAATTGTAGCTACTGAAAATGCTAAGGAATATTGCACAGAAGGTAATTATAAATAAGTAAGCAGGCAGTAATCTTTTTGCTCTTTTTACAAAATATTTTCTAATATTTTGTGTTTTTACATAGCTTGCAGCAATTAGAAAACCACTAATTATAAAAAAACCTGAAACAGAAAGATGGGTATCAAAATATTTTTTTAAAAACAAAAAATCAGGATATAACGAAAGGTCAATAATGTGAGAAAGGATAACAACAAAAGCAAACAAAAACCTTAAAAAATCAAAATTGTTTTTATTCATAGTTATTACTTTTTATGCTATTATTTTTTACAATGATAAATAATTATCTCAGTAATTTTAAAACATCCCAAACCAAATCGGCCTCAAAGCCTCTGCTCATTAAATATTGGGCAGTTTTATTATTTTTTATCAATACATTTTTATCTTTTACTTTTTCGTATTTTTCTTTGGCTTCCTTTTTTAAAGTTACCAAATAATCATCGGCATCTATTTCTTTTAAACCTTGCAGAATGCAATAATCTGAAACTTGTTTTTGCTTTAATTCTTGCTTTATTTTATTGCGTCCCCATTTTTTTATCCTGAATTTTCCACCAGCATATGCTTTTGCAAAACGCTCTTCATTCAAATAATTTTGAGTAATTAACTCAGCAATTATTTGATCGGCATTTTCATAATAAATTCCTATTTCCGCTAATTTGTTTTTTGTTTCTGAATGACACCTTTCTTGGTAAGCACAATAATTGGCCATTTTTAGCAATGCTTGTTGCGGTGTTAATTTTATTGATTTGTTAGCCATTTATTTTATTCAAATAAACAATAATGATAACTATTTTCAAAATATAATCAAATGCAAACATTAGTTTTGACGCCATGCACGAAAACCGAAAATCATTATTGCTTTTATTTTTTGCCAATGGCATTAGTGGTTTTGCCCAAGGTGTGAGCATGCTCTCCATTCCTTGGTATTTTGCCAAAAATAACAATTCGCAAGTATTTAATTATTCCTATGCCGCACTTACTTTCTTTATCATGTTTTTTGGCTTGTATGCTGGAACCTTAGTTGATAAATTTAGCAGGAAAAATAATTTTTTATTTACTTCCATTATATGTGGTTTACTTATTTTTTCAATTGCCATCATTGGATATTTAAATCATGGTTTGCCCACTTATTTAATAGTGGCAGTATTTGCCATTACCATGCTTAATTACAATATACATTATCCAACTTTATACGCATTTGGACAAGAAATTTCAAGTCCAGAACAATATAAATCGGTAAATTCTAACATAGAAATTGTGGGACAATCAACTTCAATATTGTCTGGTGGTTTTGCAGCCATGTTGTTAGATGGCTTTGACATCAATATATTGAATGTTGAAATAAGCATCAAAGCTTGGCAAATTTATGATGTGTTCATGATGGATGCAATTACTTATTTTTTGGCGGCATTGTTAATTTATTTTATTCCTTATGCTCCAATTAAAAAAATTACAGAATTGAATCATAGCATCATTGAGCGATTGAAAAAAGGATTTACTTATTTAAAAGAACATCAATATGTTTTTATATTTGGAGTAAGTAGTTACATGGTTTTTGCCATGCTTTTAGTTGAAATTCATGCAGTTTTACCAACTTATATTAAACAACATTTGCTTGCCAAAGGCAATGTTTTTGCCTTAGCCGACACCATTTATGCCATTGGTGCATTGAGTGCTGGTTTTTTTATTAATAAATTATTTGATAAAGCCTCTATTGTAAAAGTCATAGTTATACTAACTTTTGTTGTTGCGTTTATTTTTATTGCAGCAGCCATAAGTAAAAGTATTTTAGTAATTTATATCGTAAGTATCATTTTAGGTTTTTGTAATGCAGGAATCAGGGTTTTACGACTCACTTATATGTTTAAAATAATTCCAAATAATTTAATGGGTAGGGTAGGTAGTATTTTTAATTTAATCAATGTATTAACACGGAGCTTTTTTATTTTTATGTTTTCTCAATCATTTTTTTCCATGAGTAATAATATTATTTTTGCTTATGGAATTATGGCAATATTTTTATTAATTGCAGGCGCTATTCTTTTGTTCAGTAAAAACAAATTAGCCACTATTTGATTTGTAAAAAAACAGAATTATTGTAAAAGTTAAGAAATTTTTAAGCACTAGTTATTTAAATATTCTTATCTTTGAAATGGTTTTAAAAAACTTGGTATAACATTTGTAAACGTCAAAACATAAATTATAAAAAACAAACAAAATAAACAAAAATGAAAAAGTTAATCATCACAGCAGCTGTTGCAGTAGCAACATTAGTTAGTTTTAACGCTAAAGCTCAAACATCAACAACTCCGGGAACAGTTCCTGCAGCAGTTGAAAATCCAAACCAAGCAGACATTACCTTTGAAAAGGAAACACACGAATTTGGATCAATTCCACAAGGAGTTCCTGCATCTTATACTTTTGTATTTAAAAATTCAGGAAAAGAGCCATTAATTATTACAAATGCTGCAGCGGGTTGCGGTTGTACTACTCCAGAATGGACAAAAGAACCTATTAAAGCAGGTGGAAAAGGTTATGTAAAAGCTACCTACAATGCAGCATCGCCTGGTTCTTTTAACAAAACAGTAACAGTAATGAGCAATGGTAAAAAATCAAACGTTATTCTTTATATCAAAGGTGATGTAAAGCCAGTAGAAGCTCCAAAACAATAATTATAGCTAATCATAAAAAAGCCCAATTTGAAATTTCAAATTGGGCTTTTTTATGGTACAATAATTTAAAAAACTACTTAGCTTCTTCTGTTTTAGGTTCAGCTTTTTCAGCTTTTTCAGCTTTTTTACTGCAACAAGATTTTTTATCATCTTTTTTATCTTTATCGCAGCTTTTTTCGCTTTTCTTATCGCAGCTTTTTGATTCTTTTTTAGCGCAACAAGCTTTCTTTTCTTTTTTCTCTTCAACTTTAACTGGCTTGTCATCAGAAACTACGGTTACACTTTCATTTGCAATGTTTGTAGTAGTTGTAGGAGTTGACGATTGTGCTTTAGTCACAAAAGTGATTGCTGCAAATGCAGCTAAAATTAGCATTTTTTTCATTTTTTGTATTGTTTAATTAATAGTCAAATATAAATGAAGTAATTTGTATTTGCAACTATATATTAATGATTTAAACGTAAATTTTACCTAAATTATGTTATTGATGGTGATATGGTTCTCCTTTAATAATGGTAAAACAGCGGTATAATTGTTCAATAAAAATTAATCGGATTAATTGATGGGAAAAAGTAAATGCAGATAATGAAATTTTGGCATTTCCTCTGTTATATACTGTTTCGTCAAATCCAAATGCTCCGCCAATAACGAAAACGATACTTCCGTTTTGCACGCTTAAATTTTCAATGTATTTGGCAAATGGAATTGATGGATAAGTTTTACCATTTTCATCTAATAATATTACAAAATCAGTAGGTTTTATTTGTTTTAAAATAATTTCTGCTTCAGCTTTTTTTGTTTGATTTTCGTCTTTGCTTTTAAGTTTTGTAGGTAATTCAAATGTTTTAGTTTCAAACTTACAATAATGCGAAAGTCGTTTTGAAAACTCTGCAAATCCTTCTTCCACAAATTTAAAATGTGTTTTTCCTAATTGTATTAAAGTTATTTTTACCATGTTTTTTGAGTGTTTTTGGGCAAATATTCTTTAATTTTAAGGTAATTAGCCTCCATTTTATCTCCACCTTTTCCCCCTAATAATTTCCAATGAGCTAGCATGTTTTCTTTTCTGTTTTCAGGTGCAGGATGCGTACTTAAAAAAGGCGTGATTTCTTCCTCCTGATTGTCTTTTTCTAATTTATTAAAAAAACCATTTGCCTCACTAGCATCATATGCTGTTTCGTATAAGTAATTTACAGCATATTCATCGGCTTGGGCCTCATTATCTCTGCTAAATTTTAATCCAATTAAGTTTTGAGCAAAATCAATTAAACTTCCAGCATCGCCAAAAACTAAATTTATTAGTGCAGCTAATCCCAATTGCTTGGCCATATTATCAATGGAATGTCGTTTATCGGCATGGGCTATTTCATGTCCCATTACACCAGCTAATTGTGCTTCATTGTCTAAGTATTTTATCAGTCCAGTAAAAATATAAATTTTGCCACCTGGCAAACAAAAAGCATTTAAAACAGAATCATTGATTATTTTTAACTCCCAATCAAAATCATTGGCATGCGCAACTTTACCCGATTTCAGGATTCTTTCTTTAATTAAATTGATTTTATCGTATAATTCTTGGTGATCTTTTTCTTGTAAAATCTGATTTTTATACATTAAATCATATTGATTTTGAGCCTGAATTCCTAATTCCTTATCAACCGATAATGGAATATATTTTTTCCAACCATCACCACATGAAGTAAATACAACCATTAAGGCAAATAATATGACTACATTTTGAAAGCTTCTTTTCATTGATTTTAGTTTTCTTTATTTTGCGAATTTAGCAACAATATTAATATTATGAATAAATGACTTTTTGCATTGGTAGATAGTTTTATATTCGCCACACTTTTTAACAAATGAAAAAACAATATACTTTAACAATCATATCATTACTTTTAAGTTTTCAATTATTTGCACAATTCGGTAGAATTAAGGGAGTTGTAGTAGATAAAGAAAGTGGTGAACCCATTATTTCTTCCAATATAAAAATTTTAGAGTTAGTAAATACCATTGTTCAAACCGACAATAATGGCATTTATGTGATTACAAAAATTCCATATGGTAACTATACTGTTCGTTTTGCATTCATTGGCTATGAGTCTCAAACTCGTAAAATTGAAGTGAATACCGATGAGCCCATTCAAGTAAATTTTAGTGTTGAAAAAAAGAAAAACCAACTCAATGAAGTTACTATTAGCGGAGAAAAAGAAAAAACACGTGAAAATGTAAATATTTCTACCAATGTTATTACTCAAAAAGATTTAGCACGTTTACCAACTTTTGGTGGTGAGCCAGATTTGGTTCAATACCTTCAAGTTTTGCCAGGTGTAAATTTTAGTGGTGACCAAGGAGGTCAATTATACATTAGGGGCGGTTCTCCCGTAATGAATAAAGTATTATTAGACGGATTAATCATTTATAATCCATTTCACTCCATTGGTTTGTTCAGTATTTTTGATGCCGATTTAATTAAAACAGCCGATGTAAGTGCGGGTGGTTTCAATGTTCAACATGGAGGAAGAATTTCAGGTGTGATAGATGTAAGTACCCGTGACGGTAATAGGAAAGAATTTAGTGGTAAAATCAGTATCAATCCCATTACTGCTAAGTTTCATATTGAAGCTCCAATTACAAAGTTTACTGATGGTGGTGGATCTTCATCATATGTAATATCATATAAAACATCTTATTTAGATAAAACAGCTCCAATTTTATATAAAAATGCTGATCCCGAAAATGGTTTGCCATATTCATTCAATGATTTATATGGTAAATATTCATTTTCAGGTTCTAACGGAAGTAAAGCTAACTTTTTTGGTTTTAGGTTTGATGACAATTCAAGGTTTAATAATTTAAAATACAATTGGAATAATGTTGGTTTTGGTACTAATTTATTAATTATTCCTGATGGAAGTAGCACATTAATTAATATAGCCGCTGGTTTCTCCAATTATGGTATAAAATTAACAGAAGCCAATGGAAATCCACGTTCCAGTGGAATCAATAGTTTCAATGCTTTATTTGGTTTTACAAACTATTTTGGAAAAGACGATTTGAAATATGGATTTGAAGTGGTAGGTTTTAACACTTTATACAATTATAAAAATTCTACTGGCAGAAATATTGACCAAGAGAACAGCAATACGGAGGCTTCTGGATATATCAAATTCAAAAAAATTATAGGAAGTAGAATTGTAATAGAACCAGGAATTAGAGCCGTTTATTATGCCTCATTATCGGAAAGTAGCATAGAACCAAGAATTGGTGCAAAATACAATGTGAATTCATCATTTAGATTAAAGGGTGCAGCGGGAATGTATTCTCAAAATTTAATCAGTGCGGTGAGTGATCAAGATGTGGTAAATTTGTTTTACGGTTTTTTATCAAGACCTGACGATATTTCAAGAAATGGTTCTTTAAGAAATACGAACAGTAGAATTCAAACTGCTTGGCATGGAGTTTTTGGCTTTGAATTCGATATTTTAGATAATAATAAAAGTAAATTAAGTTTAAATTCTGAAGCTTTTTATAAAAATTTCAATCAAATTATTAGTATCAATAGGTATAAAATTTATGAAAATGATCAATCAAATACCAATAGAAGTGATTTGGATAAATTTGATTACATAGCTGAAAAAGGTTTGAGTTATGGTGCTGATGCTACTTTGAAATTTGAAAACAAGAAATTAAATATTTGGGCTGTTTATTCCCTTACCTATGTTACCAGAAATGATGGTGTGGTAGGAGAATATGTTCCTCATTTTGATAGAAGACATAATATTAATATTGTGGTAAATCAAAGTTGGGGAAACAAAGCTAATCCTTCAGCTTGGACCGCTAATTTACGTTGGAATTTTGGTTCAGGTTTTCCATTTACACAAACTCAAGGTTTGTATGAAAAGTTAAATTTTGCAGGTGGAATCAGTGCAAATCCTTTGGTTCAGAATGGAAATTTAGGTGTTTATTACGAACAAATAAATACGGGAAGATTGCCTTATTTTCACAGGTTAGATGTTTCATTGTCTCGTAAAATTATTATCAGTAAAACATCGGTTTTAAATGTCACGGCAGCAGCCACAAATGTTTATAACCGTGAAAATATTTTTTACTTTGATATTTTGAATTATAAACGAATTAATCAATTACCCTTTTTACCTACTTTAGGTTTCAGTTTAACTTTTTAGTTAATTGATTGTCTAAAAATTAAATCCTATTTTTTTGATAGAATATTTTTTTTGAAATTTATTTTCTTATGTTTGTGGTATGACAATCAATGCACTAAATACTGCTATAAATAATCTTCCAGAAGAACTTCAAAAAGAAGTAGCTGAATTTGTTAAAACAATAAAATTGAAAGCAGCAAATTCAAATCAATTAGTGCAACGTCAGTTTGGTTATGCAAAGGGAAAAGTAATAATAAATAAGGACTTTGATGAGCCATTAGTTGAATTTGAAAATTACATGTAATGTCTTTTTTATTAGATACCCATACTTTTCTTTGGTTTCTTGAAGGTAATGAAAAATTATCTAAAAAAGCTTTAGTTAAAATGTTAGATGTAAATAAGAAATGTTACATAAGTATTGCAAGTCTATGGGAAATTACAATTAAACTTCAATTAGGTAAATTGGAGTTGAATTTTGATTTTGATGAATTAACAGAATATTTAAAGAGAAATCAAATTGAGATACTTCCGATTCATTTTGATCATTTAAAAGTTTTATCTGAATTGCCTTTACATCATCGAGACCCCTTTGATAGAATAATTCTTTCACAAGCAATTGCTGAAAAATTTACTATAATTTCTCAAGATTCATCATTTAAATCGTACAAAGCAAAATTGCTTTGGTAAGTTTTATTATTACACTTATTTACCTAATTTTCAAGCTTACTTGATAATTGCTTTATCAAATGTTATTTTCGCGCCACTATTAAAAATCCTTATTGGGTTTTTATGTAAATTATTATACTAAAATGACCAAATACAAAGAATATAAAAAACTTGATTTTCCTGCTTTTGAACAAGAAATATTAAAGTTTTGGGCCGATGAAAAAATATTTGAAAAAAGTGTTGCTAATCGTTTAAACGCTAAACCTTTTGTTTTTTATGAAGGTCCGCCAAGCGCTAATGGAATGCCAGGAATTCACCACGTGATGAGTAGGGCCATCAAAGATATTTTTTGTAGGTATAATACTTTAAAAGGCTTTCAAGTTAAACGTAAAGCAGGCTGGGATACACACGGATTACCAGTAGAATTACAAGTAGAAAAAGCCATGGGAATTACCAAAGAAGACATTGGTAAAACCATTTCTGTGGAAGATTATAACGAAGCTTGCCGCAAAGATGTAATGAAATACACCGATGTGTGGAATGAATTAACTACTAGAATTGGCTATTGGGTTGATTTGAACGATCCATACATTACCTATGAAAATAATTATATTGAAAGTCTTTGGTGGTGCTTGAAACAATTACACAATAAAGGTTTTTTATATAAAGGTTATACCATTCAACCTTATTCTCCTGCAGCAGGAACAGGTTTAAGTTCGCATGAATTAAACCAACCAGGAACTTATAAAGACGTAAAAGACATGACTGCTGTGGCCATGTTTAAGATAGTTGATAGTAATCAGACCATAGTCAATAGTTTTGGCGATGTATATTTTCTTGCTTGGACAACTACTCCTTGGACTTTGCCATCAAACACTGCATTGGCAGTTGGTGCCAAAATTGAATACGTTTTGGTTAAAACTATCAATCAATTTAGCCATGAAGTAGTTCATGTAATTTTAGCCAAAAAATTAGTAGGAAAGTACTTTAAACCTGAACAAGCTGATTTAAAATTTGAAGATTATCAATCAGGTGATAAATTAGTTCCATTTGAAATTATTAGTGAATATAAAGGCAAGGATTTAGCTGGAATAAAATACGAACAATTATTGCCATTTGCACAAGTTACAGATGGTAAAAGTTTTGAAGTGATTATTGGCGATTTTGTTACCACTGAAGACGGAACTGGAATTGTTCACATTGCACCTAGTTTTGGTGCAGACGATTTTAGGGTTGCAAAGCAAAACGGAATTGGTTCACTTACTTTGGTTGATAAACGAGGTAAGTTTTTACCGGAAATAAATGATGATTTGTTTCTTTATGGTGAAGAATTTGTGAAAGAAGCTTATTTAAATGATGCGGAAAAAGCAGCAGCTTTAATTGTTCAAAAAGAAAAGCTACAAAGTTTCATTAAAGATACAAGTAAATTGAATTATTTAAGTGTTGATGAACGAATTACGTTAAAACTTCAACATGAAAATAAGTTATTTAAAAAAGAAAAATATGACCATACTTATCCGCATTGTTGGAGAACAGATAAGCCAATATTATATTATCCTTTAGAAAGTTGGTTTATAAAAACTACTGCTGTTAAAGATAAATTGTTAGAAAACAATGCAAAAATAAACTGGAAACCATCAAGTACCGGAACTGGAAGATTTGGAAATTGGTTAGAAAACTTGGTAGATTGGAACCTTTCTCGTTCACGTTATTGGGGAACTCCGCTGCCAATTTGGAGAACGGAAGATGGTTTAGAAGAAAAATGTATTGGCTCAAAAGCTGAGTTAACTGCTGAATTTGAAAAAGCAGTAAAAGCTGGATATAACGAAAATTCGAAATTCAAAGTATTGGTTGGTGAGGACACCAACCAAGGACATAATTTGGAAATTGACCTACACAAACCTTTTGTTGATGACGTAATTTTGGTTTCAGAATCTGGAAAACCAATGAAACGTGAATCAGATTTAATAGATGTTTGGTTCGATAGCGGTGCAATGCCTTATGCCCAATGGAATTTTATGGGAAAAGATTCAACTGAGGAAGCAAAAGCACAGTTTGAGTCAGCATATCCTGCCGATTTTATTGCTGAGGGTGTAGATCAAACACGTGGTTGGTTTTTTACATTGCATGCGTTAGCAGTTTTATTGAACGAAAGTTCTGAAGAAATAAAAGCATTTAACGAAAAAATTGAAAATCCAGGAATTGCATTTAAAAATGTAATTGCAAATGGTTTAGTGCTTGATAAAAATGGCCAAAAAATGAGCAAACGTTTGGGAAATGTGGTAGATCCGTTTTCAACAATTGCCAAATATGGTGCTGACGCAACTCGTTGGTACATGATTAGTAATAACGATCCGTGGGATAATTTAAAGTTTGATTTAGAAGGAATAGGGGAGAGTCAACGTAAGTTCTTTGGTACATTGTATAATACTTATTCATTCTTTGCCATTTATGCCAACATTGATGGATTTGTTTATGATGAAAACAACATTGTTCCAGTTAAGGAACGCACAGAATTAGACCGTTGGATTATTAGTAAATTGAACAGTTTAATTAAATTGGTAAGCGAAAAAATGGATGATTACGACCCAACTCCAGCTGCCAGGGCAATGGAGGAATTTGTGGGCGATCATCTTTCTAATTGGTATGTTCGCTTAAGCCGCAGACGTTTTTGGAAAGGCGAAATGAACGATGAGAAAAAAGCTGCTTATGAAACTTTATATGAATGTTTAGAAACCGTAAGTCAGTTAATGAGCAGTGTTGCTCCGTTTTTTGCAGATTGGTTATACAGAAACTTGAACGAAAATTTATTAGAGTCGGGTAAAAACACCTTACAATCAGTACATTTAACCAATTTAAAAATAGCTGATGCAGATTTAATTGATACCGTATTAGAAGCACAAATGGATTATGCTCAACGCATTTCATCTTTGGTTTTATCAATTAGGAAAAAGGAAAACATTAAAGTTCGTCAGCCATTGCAACGCATACTAATTCCAGTTATTGATCAAAAAATAAAAGACGAAATTACGCATGTTAGAGATTTGATTTTAGCTGAAGTAAATGTAAAAGAATTAGAATACATAGATGCAATTGATAAATCTATCAAAGCAAATTTTAAAACATTGGGTAAAAAAGTAGGTGCTAAAATGAAAGATGTAGCAGCTGCAATTACTTTACTTGACCAAAATAAAATAGCTGAATTAGAACAAAATGGTTTGTTGAATTTAGAAATTAATGAAGAGAATATTGAAATACTATTAACAGACGTAGAAATATTATCGAAAGAAATTACTGGATTTAAAGTAGCAAATGAAGGAAAAATTACTGTGGCCTTAGATGTTGAAATGAGCGAAGATCTACTAAATGAAGGGATTGCGAGGGAAATAATAAGTAAGCTACAACTATTAAGAAAAGAAAGTGGTTTGTTAGTTATGGATAAAATAAATGTACAAATTGCTGACAATCTTTATACAAATGCATCTTTATCTATATACAATTCATATATTTGCAGCGAAATTTTAGCGAATTCTATTCAAGTTGTTGATAATGTAGTAGATGGGATTGATATAGAAGTAAACGAAAACTTGGTAAATGTAAAAATAATTAAAGCTTAAGTTATGGCGAAGAAAGTTGTAAAAAAAGTTGCTGCAAAGAAAGCAGTAGTAAAAGTAGTAAAAAAAGTAGTTGCTAAAAAAGCAATTGCAAAAAAAGTTACACCTGCAAAGAAATCAACTCCTATTAAAAAAGTAGCGAAAAAAGTTATTGCTAAAACAATTGCAAAAGCAGCTCCTAAAAAGGCAGTTAAAGTAATTGCCAAAAAAGCAATACCAGTTAAAGTAGCTAAGAAAGCAACTAAAACAATTGCTAAAGCAGCTCCTAAAAAGGCAGTTAAAGTAATTGCTAAAAAAGCATTACCAGTAAAAATAGCTAAGAAAGTAACTAAAACAATTGCTAAAGCAGCTCCTAAAAAGGCAGTGAAAGTAATTGCTAAAAAAGCATTACCAGTTAAAGTAGCTAAAAAAGCAACCAAAGTAATTGCAAAAGCAGCTCCTAAAAAGGCAGTTAAAGTAATTGCTAAAAAAGCATTACCAGTTAAAGTAGCTAAAAAAGCAACCAAAGTAATTGCAAAAGCAGCCCCTAAAAAGGCAGTGAAAGTAATAGCTAAAAAAGCATTACCAGCAAAAGTAGCTAAAAAAGCAACTAAAGTAATTGCAAAAGCAGCCCCTAAAAAGGCAGTGAAAGTAATTGCTAAAAAAGCATTACCAGTTAAATTAGCTAAAAAAGCAACTAAAGTAATTGCAAAAGCCAGCAATAAAAAGGCAGTAAAACCAATTGCTAAAAAAGCATTACCAGCAAAAGTAGCTAAAAAAGCAACTAAAGTAATTGCGAAAGCAAGCAATAAAAAGGTAGTGAAACCAATTGCTAAAAAAGCAATTGTAAAGCCAATAGTTAAACCATCAAAAGTTTTAAAAGCAAAGGATGTAAAAGTTGTTACTAAAATAATTAAGCCTACTCTTAAACAAATTGCTAATGACAAGAAACCTGTTATAGTTAATAAGCCATACGTACCAAAAGAAGTACATAAAAAAGCAGTTTTAGTTTCAAAAACAAGAGCGGAGAAAAAGCAAGAGTTAGAAAATAACGCACCTGCACCATACCGTTTTGAGGCAAAGGCATTAGAAATGGCAACGGAAGCTAAAAGATACAGTGATGCTGATTTAGCTGAATTTAAAGAAATTATTATTTTGAAAATGACTTCTGCAAAATCTGAATTAGCGAACTTATTAGACCAAATGCAAAACCCAAATGCTAATGGTGGAAATGATACAGATAGCAGTTATCAAACATTGGAAGACGGACAATCAAGCAGCGAAAAAGAACAGCTAAGTCAGTTAGCCGCTCGTCAAAGAAAGTTTATTGAAAACTTAGATAACGCTTTGTCAAGAATTCAAAATAAAACATACGGAATATGTAAAGTTACAGGTAAATTAATTGCAAAAGAACGCTTACGTGCTGTTCCTCATACTACTTTAAGTATGGAAGCAAAACTTCAACAATATAAATAATTAAAATAGTATCAAATTTTGTAGAGACGTAATTAGGTTTGCGTCTCTATTTTTTTAAATAAACAATGAAAAACAAATTTCTTTATTACCCTATCATAATAGGTATTTTACTTTTAATATTTGACCAATGGAGCAAAGTTTATGTAAAAACACATTTTAACTTAAGTGAAGAAGTTAATGTTATGGGTTCTTGGTTCAAATTACATTTCCTAGAAAATTATGGAATGGCATTTGGAATTGAATTTGGCGGAAGTTGGGGTAAAATAATTCTTACTTTATTCAGAATTATTTTTTGTGGTGTTATCATTTATTATATCAGCACATTAATTAAGGCAAAATCACATTTGGGCTATACCATTAGTTGGACCATGATTTTGGTTGGTGCCTTAGGAAATATTATTGACAGTGTTTTTTATGGTGTTATTTTTTCTGCAAGCGATAATTGGAGCGTAGCGCAGTTTATGCCAGCCAATGGTGGTTATGCTTCTTGGTTTCATGGTTCTGTAGTTGATATGCTTTATTTTCCATTGGTAAGAGGAACATTTCCTACTTGGTTTCCAATGTGGGGTGGCGAAAGTTTTGAGTTTTTTCGACCAGTTTTCAATGTGGCTGATGCAACTATTAGCATCGGTTTTGTTTTGATACTTTTATTCCAAAATGATTTTTCCAAACAAAATGCTCCGAAAGAGGATGTTGTTTTGGAAGATGAGATATGAGAATTGGGATATAAGAATTGTTGTATGGGATGTTGAATGTTGAATTAAATTTTTGTTGTCATGGTGAGCCTGTCGAATCCAGACACCTGTTTTTAAAAGAGCATTTGAAAGAAATAGTTGAGAGTAGGTAGTAGGTTTAAATATTTTAGCATAAATTAATAAATTATAGTTTAGATTTTATCAAGAAAAAATCACAAATCACAAATCAAAAAATGGAATTTGAATTTATTACAGTGAATGAATCGTATGCAAAACACATTGCTTTGATTCAATTAAATAGACCAAAAGAATTAAATGCGCTGAATCTGCAATTGATGTTGGAGCTTAAAAGAGCATTTCAGCTGCTTGATGATAACGATGAAGTTCGTTGTATAGTTATTACTGGAAACGACCAAGCCTTTGCTGCTGGTGCAGATATCAAGCAAATGGAAAATAAATCAGCCATTGATTTATTGAAAATTGACCAATTTGAAACTTGGGATCAAATACGTAAAACTAAGAAACCGATTATAGCCGCTGTTAGTGGATTTGCCTTAGGCGGTGGTTGTGAATTAGTAATGACTTGTGATATAATTATTGCCAGTGAAACGGCCAAATTTGGACAGCCAGAAATAAAATTAGGCATTATGCCTGGTGCTGGTGGAACTCAACGTTTAACAAAAGCAGTTGGAAAAGCTTTGGCCATGGAAATGGTTTTAACAGGTAAATTCATTAGCGCTGAAGAAGCATTAGCAAGCGGTTTAATAAACAAAGTTGTTCCAATAGAATTATATTTAGAAGAAGCCGTTAAAATGGCAAAAGAAATAGCAGTTCAAAGTCCTATAGCTATAAGATTAGCAAAAGAAAGTGTGTTAAAAGCATTTGATAGTAGTTTACAAGAAGGATTGTATTTTGAACGTAAAAACTTTTACATGTGTTTTGCTTCTGAAGACCAAAAAGAAGGAATGAAAGCTTTTGTAGAAAAACGCAAACCAGTATTTATTGGTAAATAAAAAAAGTAAATTTAAACCATCTACTAAAATTGAATGGCATTGGATACCATGCTTTTTTCACAAATTAGATAATCTACTATTTTTTATAAATAGATAATTTGTTATCTCAGTGCTTAAGCATTCTAACAATTTATACTAAAATATAATATTGAAATAAATGATTTTAAACCACAAACTATCCTTTCTGAAAAAATAATTTAGTGTTAAACCAAATAATTTTTACATTCGCTACCCTTAAAACAAATATAAATGATGATAAAGAAAATAATAACTAGTGTACTAGTACTATTAATGCTTGGAACGAATGTTTCAAAAGCCGATGAAGGAATGTGGTTTTTGATGTCTATAAAAAGACTAAATCACCACGATATGGAGAAATTAGGACTTCATTTAACAGCTGAAGAAATATACGCTGTCAATAATAGTTCAATAAAAGATGCAATTGTTCAATTTAATGGCGGTTGTACTGCAGAATTAATTTCAAAAGATGCATTGGTATTAACCAATCACCATTGCGGATATGATGCCATTGCGGAATTATCGACTCCAGAAGCTAATTACCTTAAAAACGGCTATTGGGCTGCGTCAAAAGACAAAGAGCTAAAACCTAAAAGTTTATTTGTAAGATTTTTTGTAAGAATGGATGATGTTTCGAAAAGAATTTTAGCAAAAGTAAACGCGCAAATGACAGAAGCTGAAAGAGACAAAGCCATTAACGATGAAATAGCTATCATTGAAAAAGAAAATAATGAAGGTGGAAAATACACTGTTTCGGTACGTTCTTTCTTTCAAGGCAATGAGTTTTATTATTTTGTTTACCAAGATTATAAAGATGTTCGTTTTGTAGGAACTCCTCCTGAAAGCATTGGAAAATTTGGTGGCGACACTGACAATTGGGAATGGCCACGTCAAACAGGTGATTTTTCTATGTTCAGAATATATGCAGATGCAAATGGAAATCCTGCTGAATATTCAGTGAATAATATTCCTTTAAAACCTAAAAAATATTTAACAGTAAACACCGGTGGTGTGAAGGAAAATGATTTTGCCATGATTTTAGGATATCCCGGTAGAACAAACAGATGGATGCCTGCTGGTGGAATTGAACAAAATGTAAAATTTGCTTACCCAGCTTGGGTTGAAGGTTCAAAAACTGGAATGGACAATATGAAAAAATACATGGTTCAAAGCGATGCTATGAATTTAATTTATGCCTCAAAATATGCTGGTGTGGCTAATTATTGGAAAAACCGTCAAGGTATGATTGATGCGTTAACAAAATTTGGTACCGCTAAATCAAAAGCAGAACAAGAATCAAAGTTCAATAGCTGGGCTAATAAACCTGCTAATAAAGCTAAATATGGTACTGTAATAGGTAAAATAAATGCTTATTATAATTTAACAAACGAAAAAGCTAGACACGATAATTACCTACAACAATTAGTAAGAACATCTGCATTTGGAGCCATTTCAAGAGGATTTGGTAAACAATTAATGAATTATGCTGCTGCCGATGCTGCTAGCAAAGGTAAAATGAAAGCTGATTTAGAAAATGACATCAAATCATTTTTTGCAGACATGCATTTACCAGCTGAAAAAGATATTTTAAAAGCTCAATTGGCTTTGTATTCATCTAAATCTGTTGGATATCCTTTAGCACCTGCTGTAATTGCTATTGGTAATAATTATGATAGTTATGTAAATTCAATTTTTACCATGAGTATTTTTACCTCAGAAGAAAGATTGATTGCATTTTTAAATTTCCCTTCAAAAGGTTTGTTAACTAACGATCCAATTTATGCTTTATCTAGTGATTTATTAGCACATTTGATGGCAAAATCGGATACGATAACAAAAGCACAAAACGATTTTTTAGCTTCATACCGTTTGTTAGTAGAAGGCTTAAGAGAGTCAAAATTAGCAACTATTCAATATCCTGATGCTAACTCAACGCTTCGTTTAACTTATGGAAAAGTAAGAGCATTGCCAGCTGATAAAAGAAACGATGCAAAAGTAAATTACTATACTACCATGGAAAGTATGGTTAAAAAATACAAAGCGGGTGATGCTGAATTTGATTTGCCAGCTCGTTTATTAGAATTATACAAACAAAAAGATTTTGGTAGATACTTGGATGCAAAAGGGTACATGCCTGTTTGTTTTTTAACTGATAATGATATTACTGGAGGGAATTCAGGTTCGCCTGTGCTTAACGGTAAAGGTCAGTTAATAGGTTTAGCTTTTGACGGTAACATTGAAGCAATGGCTGGTGATGTTATTTTTGATAAAAAATTACAAAGAACCATCAACGTTGACATTCGTTATGTATTATGGATTATTGAAAAATATGCCAATGCAAAACACATTGTTGACGAAATGGATGTAGTAAATAACTAGAATTTTTGAATTACAAAGCATGAAAAAATTACTTTTAATTCTTTTAGTTTCTGTTGTTTTTGTTGCTTGCAGCAATGACCCAAGAGCCAAATTACCCAACACAGGAAACTTTGGTGCAACGGTTTTAACTGATTCGCTAAAAACGGTAAGTGATGTAATATCAATATTGCAAACGCAAACTGAAGCATCTGTAAACGTAACAGGAATTATTGAAAAATATTGCAAAGGTGAAGGTTGTTGGCTTACATTAGAAAACAAAGGTGGCGAAGCTCTTTTTGTAGAAATAGATAAAAAATTATTTGTGTTACCAAGAAACATAGATGGAAAAGTAGCCACTGTTACCGGAAAAGCAATAAAAGAAATGAAAGATGGAAAGTCTGAAATGAAAATTTTAGCAACGGCCATTCAAATTCAATAAATATAATTTAAATAAAAAGCCCTTAGTTTATTCAAACTAGGGGCTTTTTGATTTTAAAAGTAAATATGTTTTTAAATTGCTTTTATCAGACAATTTAAATAACAAAGCATCATTTAAATAAATAAATTTGTGAGCTGAAAAATAACAATAGATTCAAAAACAAAAGCATCTATTGCGATTGTTTTAAGCAACTGAAAAAAAGTAATAGAAATTAAGTAGTAACCTATAAAAAGTGATGACCAAAAAACAAGTAATAACCTATTCCGTAATTATATTAGTGATTGCATTATTGGCTTGGCCCAAAATATTTAATAAAAAAGAAGAGTCGAATAACGCTGCTGCAAAACAACAAAAAGCTGCTCCTCCTGTTAAAGTTAGTTTTGTAATAGCGCAAAAGCAAAGTGTGGGAAGCAATATTCAAGCTATTGGAAATATTATGGCCGATGAGGAAGTAGAATTGCGAGCGGAAGCGCAAGGAAGAATTGTTAAAATTGGTTTTACTGAAGGTGCTTTCATTGCCAAAGGCAAACAGTTAATAAAAATTTATGATGGCGATTTGCAAGCGCAATTATCAAAAGCATTGGTGAACAAAAAGCTGAAGTTAGATACTGAAAAAAGAAACAAAATATTATTAGAAAAAGGCGCTATTAGCATCGAAGCATACGAAATTTCTTTAACAGATTTAAATGCTATCAATGCCGATATTGAGTTATTAAAAGAAAACATAAAACATACTGAAATAGTAGCTCCTTTTAGTGGAAAAATTGGTTTAAAATACATCAGCGAAGGTTCGTTTGTGAATACTTCAACTAAAATTGCTGCTATGCAAAAAATTGATCGTGTGAAAATTGAATTTTCAATTCCTGAACGTTATGTTTCGCAAGTAAATGTGGGTACTATAGTAAATTTTAAAGTAGATGGAATTCAAAAAAAATTTAACGCTAAAATTTATGCCATGGAACCAAAAGTAGATCCCATCAATAGAAATTTATTGATTAGAGCCATTTGTGAAAATAGCAATGGTATTTTATTGCCAGGATTATTTGCCAAAATAGAAGTACCCTTAAATGATAAAGAAGGCGTTTATTTAATTCCCACCCAATCGATTGTGCCTATTTTAAAAGGGAATAAAGTATTCATTATTCATGGCGATTCTGCTACAGAACAAAAGGTTGAAATAGCTGGTAGAAATGATTTAAATGTAGAAATAATTAATGGTTTAAAAACTGGTGACACGGTAGTAGTAAGTGGCATTATTCAAATGAAACAAGGTGTAAAAATTAAATTCTAATAATTAAATCCGAAAATTTAAATAAAGAATATCGAATAATAAATTTTGAAGGAATTATTAAATAGTTTTCGGCTTAAAAATTTAACAATTTTTGTAATCTTTCAATCTTCTAATCTTTCAATTTATGAATTATGAATTATGAAAAGGAATTGTGCATTGGTATGTGAGAATATTCTTAAACAATTCAACAATTTAACTCCCTATTTATCAGGACAAAAATCTTTTAATCTTGTAATTTTTCAATCTTTAAATAAAAAAAAATGAGTTTATCAAGTGTAAGTATCAATAGGCCAGTATTAGCAACGGTAATGTCAATTGCCATTGTTATTTTTGGTGCCATTGGTTATAATTATTTAGGGGTAAGGGAATTTCCTTCCATTGACCCACCAGTTATTACTGTTAGAACCAGTTATACTGGTGCAAATGCTGAAATTATTGAATCGCAAATTACTGAACCACTAGAGAAATCTATTAATGGAATTGCTGGAATTCGCTCCATTACATCGTCAAGTAATTTAGGAACAAGCAATATTTCAGTTGAGTTTAATTTAGATGCAAATTTGGAAGAAGCGGCAAACGATGTGCGTGATAAAGTATCACAAGCCGTTAAGCAATTACCGCAAGACATAGATGCGCCTCCTGTAGTGAGTAAAGCCGATGCCAACTCTGATGCAATTATTGCCATTACGGTAAAAAGCGATAATAAAAACCAACTACAAGTAAGTGACTATGCTGAAAATGTTTTGTTAGAAAAACTACAAACCATTCCTGGTGTAAGTACCATTCAAATTTGGGGACAAAAACGTTATGCCATGCGCCTTTGGTTAAATCCTGCTAAGTTAGCAGCTTTTGGTATAACAACACTTGACGTAAGACAAGCTTTAGACAAAGAAAATGTAGAATTGCCAGGTGGGAAAATAGAAGGAAATACCACTGAATTAACTGTAAAAACGGTAGGAAGATTTTCAACTGTGGAACAGTTTAACAACTTAATTATTAAAGCCGATGACACCAAAACCATTAAATTAAATGACATTGGATATGCAGTGTTAGGCGCTGAAAATGAAGAAACAATTTTAAAAGAATCGGGTGTGCCAATGATTGGTTTGGGAATTGTTCCCCAGCCAGGTGCCAATTATATTGAAATTGCCGATGAGTTTTACAAACGTTTTGAACAAATTAAAAAAGAAGTTCCAAAGGATTTTAAACTAAATGTATCAATTGATAATACGCACTTTATTAAAACATCCATTTTGGAAGTTAAAGAAACTTTATTGATAGCTTTTATTTTAGTTGTATTAATTATTTTCTTATTTTTCCGTGATTGGTTAATCGCTTTCAGACCATTGATTGATATTCCCGTTTCTTTGATAGGTGCATTTTTTATTATGTATTTAGCTGGATTCTCTATTAATATATTAACGCTTTTGGCCATTGTATTGGCCACAGGTTTGGTGGTAGATGATGGCATTGTAGTTACTGAAAATATTTTCAAAAAAATAGAACAAGGATTAGCCCCTCGTGAAGCAGCCATTAAAGGATCCAATGAAATATTTTTTGCTGTTGTTTCTACTTCCATCACCTTAGCAGTTGTCTTTTTACCAATAGTATTTTTAGATGGATTTGTAGGCCGATTATTCCGAGAGTTTGGAGTGGTTGTAGCTGGTGCTGTTCTTATTTCAGCTTTTGTTTCTTTATCGTTAACACCTATGTTAAACGTGTTTTTAACTAGAAAAGATTTTAAGAAAAGAACAAATTTTTATACCAAAACTGAACCATTTTTTGTTGCTTTAAATAATGCTTATAGCAATTCGTTAGAAATTTTCTTTAAGCGCAGGTGGTTAGGTTTTGTAATTATCATTGTTTCATTTGGCTTAATATTTTTTATTGGCAGTATTATTCAAAGTGAATTAGCACCTTTAGACGATAGAAGTGTGATGCGAATAAGTTCTAC
>CANGGG010000049.1 GCA_947453415.1 Bacteroidota bacterium
ACTTACAGAAACTGGAATGCATATGAAAAAATGGTAAGCGGATTAAATGACATGAAAGCATTTCAAATTTTAAACGATCCGCAAACAAGTGGAGGATTATTAATCAGCATAAACCCAGCAAACCAACAAACTTTAATTGATTTATTCAATCAAAATGGAATGCAAGATTTTATAAAACCAATAGGTGTTTTTAAAGCAGCATCCGCTTTTAAAGTAAATGTGAATTTATAATAAATTGATTCCTTCCAATTGCAAGTCTACCAGCTTGCGGTAAATGCCTGTATCGGTTTTAATTAATTCATCGTGAGTTCCTTGTTCGGCTACAACGCCTTTGTCTATTACTATAATTTTATCTGCTTTTCTAATTGTTGAAAGTCTATGAGCAATTACAAAAGTGGTTCTGTTTTGCATTAAATTATCCAACGCTTCTTGCACCAAACTTTCACTTTCACTATCCAAAGCACTGGTGGCCTCATCTAAAATTAAAATAGCAGGATCTTTTAAAATGGCTCTTGCTATTGCAATTCTTTGTCGCTGACCTCCCGAAAGTTTAATGCCTCGTTCACCCACTATGGTTTGCATTTTTTCTGGAAATGCCATGATAAAATCTAAGGCATTTGATTTTTTAGCAGCATCTATCACTTCCGTTTCTGTTGCGTTTGGATTGCCATAGGCAATATTTTCATACAAGGTTCCACCAAAAAGCATTACATCTTGAGGCACATATGCCAATTGTTTACGCAGCTGACTTAAAGGAATATCTTTTACATTTTTATTATCGTAATAAATGTCGCCAGCAGTTGTTTTATAAAACTGTAACAATAAACTTGCTACTGTGCTTTTTCCCGCACCACTTGGTCCAACTAAAGCTATTTGCTGCCCTTTATCTGCAGTTAAATTAATATTATTTAGAACAGTAATATCCAATCTTCCAGGATAAGCAAATGCTACATTTTTAAATTCAACGGCACCATTTATTTTATAATTTTCGTTAATGGGAGTTTCAATTAAATTTACATCTTCACCTTCTTCTCTTAATATTTCGCGAACACGTTGCGTTGCACCCAAAGTTTTTTGTAGTTGACTAAACATATCGGCAAAGCCAGCAAAAGTACCACCCACAAAACCCGAAATAATTACAAACATGGTTAAATCGCCAATGGTTAAAGTACCACTTTGAATCATGTTAGCGCCCACCCACATTACAAATGCAATGGTTCCAAAAACACTGAATATCATGAATGAAACAAAAGCTCCACGGTAACGCGCATTTGAAATAGCTGTATCCACCACGCTGTATATACTTTTGGTATAACGTTTAATTTCATTGGCTTCACTGCTAAATGCTTTTACAATGGCAATTCCTTGAAAAGTTTCATTTACAATGGTTCCACTTTCAGCCAGCTGATCTTGCGCTTTACGTGACATTTTTCTAATTCTAATTCCAAATACAACTGCTAATACTGCAATTACAGGAACCACGCCAAGCATAGTAAATGCCAGCTTTGCCGATATAAGGAATATAACTGAAAGCCCAACTGCAAGCGTAAATAAACCACGTAAAAGTTCTGCTAATGTTAAGGAAATTGCATCTTGTATTTGCGATAAATCGGATGAAATACGGCTGCTTAATTCACCAACTCTTTGCTCGGTATAAAAGCTCATGGGCATGGTTAAAAGTTTTGAATATAAATCTTTGCGCATATCGGCCAATGATTTTTCGCCCACTTCGGTAAATAAATAAATGCGCATAAACGAAAATAAAGTTTGAAGTGTAAGCTGTACAAATATCAATATCAAAACTGTATTCAAGGCCAAATGAATATTTTTAAAATCAAAGCCAAATTGGTTTTGCATTGGCAAATTTCCTGTGGGTAATTGATTGGCTAATCCTGGCGAAGCAGCATCAATCATTTTTCCTAATAAAACGGGGAAAGCCAAAGTTGATATAGCTGATAAAGCAATAAAAATTAATCCGAAAATGAATTTACCTTTATATGGTTTGATGTATTTAAACAAAACCAATGCTTCTTTTAAACTTTCCTTGGTAACTTTTACTTTTTCTACGTCTTCTTTTAATGTGTTATTACTACTAAAGCCTCTTTTTGCCATGTTGTTTTTGATTACAAAATTGTAATCCCGATTAAACGGGAGAAAGATTACAAGGTTGTTATTTATTTAATTTATTAATTGGATAAATATTGAATTGTTGCCCTTAGATTTCACTCAGGATGACAAAGATTTTTTTGTTTTTTTTGCCAATTGCCTTCCGATGTATCGGGAGGCAATTGCATATTTTTTATGAAACATAATCGCTCAGGTATTCAAACTTTTTGGTGAGTTTTCCGTTGGATGTAATCGTTGCATTTTTAATAATATTATCGTTATCACCTTCCAGCAAATAAGGTAAAACATGTCTGATTAATTGCTCTCCAAATTCTTTGGAAGCATCAATTGGAAGTTCGCAAGGTAAATTGCCAACGGCTTGCACATCAATAGAATTAGGAAGAAATGCTTCCACTTCTTTTTCTAAAAATGAATTATAGCCATAAAATGGATTTTCAATGGTTGTACTTCTTATTGTTGAAGGTATTGGGCCAGGAATATCGCATGTAATATCACTAATTATTTTAATTCTAAAATTACTACTTTTCATGTCCTCGGGAGTAAAAAAAACAGGGATTCCTTGTTTCCAAAAAATGCCATTTAGCATAATATCTGCCCTTTGGAAATAGTGCTCAAATGAACTGATATAATCTTCAGGGTGCTTGTAAAAATCTGATTTGTCCCAGGCCTTTCCATCTTTTCTTTTATAATAATCTTCACTACGTAAATGCACATAAACTGGTTCATTGTAATCATTTTCAATGAACTCTTCTTGACTAACTTGATGTATTTTTAATTTACGTAAAAGTTCTAAACAACCATGTGCCACACGACCATCTCCACATAAAACAATTTTCATTGGAGAAAGCTGCAAGCCCTTATATTGATTAATCATTTCGTTGATATCAGCACATTCGTTTGCAGGTTTTAAAGTATAAAATCCATATTTTTTTCCCCACATCATAAATGCATAATGTGTTCCAACTAATCCTGCAAATCGGCCAAAACCAATTATTCTGTTACCTGCATCCCAAAGCAAAGTTTCATAGTCAATGAGCGTGATATTATTTTCCAAAATATGGCGTAACAAATTACGATTATGCGCTTGTTTTTTTATGGTATGTGAAAAAAACAAGTACGTTTTATTAGCTATTAACTCAGAAGTTGGAACTTCTTTTACGCCCAATAATATATCACAACTTGAAACATCTTCATTTACTTCTATTCCTAATTTTGAATATGATTCATTGCTATAGCACCTTAATGGCGATGGTTGTACAATAATTTTTGTACCTGGAAAATTTTGCTTTAATTCAACACACTGCATAGGGGTAAGGGGTGTGCGAAAATCAGTAGGTATTTTACCTTCACGAATAATTCCGATTGTTTTCATTCAGCGGCAAAGTTAATTATTATAGGCAAAGACATGTGTTTTTTTAAACAAAAAAATAATTACATTAAATGCAAATATTCGCTTTTAAGCCTTTTACCATAAAATATTTCAGCTTGCTGATCAAAAATTTCAGTAGAATCGGTTGTGTAAAATGCAGTTTTACCATTTTTACTGCAAAGCGATTCTAATGCGCTGTGGCGAAATAAATAATCTTTTAAGCTTTTTGATACTATTTTTCCTTGACTTAATAATTCAATATTTTGCGGTAGCAATTGTTTTATTTTATCCTGCAATAACGGATAGTGAGTACAGCCTAATAATATGGTATCAATGTCACTCGACTTTTCAAGCAAATTATCAATATGTTTTTTTATAAAATAATCAGCACCAATATTATTAAACTCATTGTTTTCAATAAGCGGAACCCAAATGGGACATGCTTCTTGAAATACATTTATTTCGGGATAAAATTTTTCAATTTCAATGGGGTAGGAGTTTGAACTAACTGTTCCGCTAGTGGCCAAAATACCAACTTTTTTTGATTTACTAAAGCTACCAATTAATTCACTTGTTGGCCTAATTACTCCCAAAACACGTAAGCGCGCATCCATTTTTGGTAAATCTCTTTGCTGTATATTTCTTAATGCTTTGGCAGATGCGGTGTTACAGGCTAAAATCACCAATTTGCAACCTTTGTTAAAAAGTGCATTTACACTTTGTATAGTATATTCATACACCGTTTCAAAGCTTCTGTTTCCATATGGTGCGCGTGCGTTATCACCTAAATAAATATAATCATATTGAGGTAATTCGTTTACAATTTCCTTCATTACTGTTAATCCACCGTAACCAGAATCAAAAATACCTATTGGCCCACTTTCCATATTGCAAGATTATATAATTATACATCCTTTTCAAATTTTTATTTAACTAAATTCTTATAGTTTGTTATTAATGGTTAAAATCTGAATTGTAAATAAGTATTTTATATTAGTTTATTTAGTTAAAATAGGTATAAACTTAATTTTTAATTCGGTATTGACTAATATTGGATAAAAATCATTGTAATTTTTTTAGACGTTTTTATACATTTGAAACATGAAAAACAGAGTAATTGTAATTGCTATTTTAATAATTGGCTTTATGGTTTCATTGCCATATAAAACAAATGCTCAATGTCCAATGTGTAAGCAATCATTAGTTTCGGCAAGAGCAAATGGCGATACAAATGTTGGCGAAACCCTCAATAATGGAATTATGTATTTATTGGCTTTCCCATATGTTTTAGTTTTAATTTTCCTGTTTTTGTATTTCAAAAGTGTACGTGCTAAAAATAAATTAGCCGCTAATTCAAAATAAATATGTGTAACAAATATGAGCCCAGCAAGGGCTTAGCTATTTTAAAAGCTAAGTGCCCACAATGTCAAAGTGGTAAAATGTTTAAGAAAAGTGCTTTAAAATTAAATGGCTTTACTGAAATGTTTGATACTTGTAATGTTTGTGGATTAACATTTGAAGTAGAACCTGGCTTTTTTTGGGGAGCCATGTATGTTAGTTACGGAATTACCACAGGTATGATGCTAGTAATTGGCGTTCTTGTATATACAATCAGTAATCATGAAGCAAGGTTTTGGGGTTATATCATACCAATTTTTTTAGCCATGTTTTCATCTATTCCTTTTACTTATCGTTATTCAAGAGTATTAATGTTATACTACTTTTCTCCTGTTAGGTTCAATAAAGATTTAGTGAATAACCAATAAATGCACCAACAGCAATCAATTGTTTTTTTTGATGGTGTTTGCAATCTTTGCAATGGATTTGTACAATTTATATTGAAGCACGAGGTAAATTCTTGTTACAAATTTTGTAGTTTACAAAGTGATTTCGCTGCAAATTTTTTTAAAGAAAAACAATTTATTTCAAGTGGAATTGATTCAGTAATTGTTTATGAAAACAATCAATTTTACATAGAATCAGAAGCTGCATTTAAAATTATCAATAAACTTAAATGGCCTTACAAAGTTATTTGCATATTTAGTGTTTTTCCAAAATTTATAAATAATTTAATTTATAAATTTATTGCAAAAAACCGATACAAAATGTTTGGTAAATCCAATTTTTGCTGGGTAATGTCTGAAAAAACTAAAAACAGATTTTTATAAAATCAATTATTTTATTTCATTGGCCTTGAGAATTCTTTTTTATAAAAAGGATAAAGTCCAATTTTTATTCCTAAACTAAATCTACCAAATTTACCTTCATATTCTTCATTATTTAATGGAATATTGTAGGAATAATTAACATTCAAATTATTAGATAATATACTGTAATAAACTACTGGAGCTAATCTAATATCATGATGACCATTGAATATAAAGTCTGTGGCTCTTATATCTAATATTAAAGGAAAATCTCTTTTTTTACTAAAATATGTAAAAATATTATAAGTGAAACTAGGTATTATATATTCAAAATTATTTTGGTTTGCATATCCAATATCAAAATAATATTTACTGTAATAAAGTCCTATTTTGTTCTGTTTAACTTTAGCATATCCTAATTTAAAAAGATAATTTTGTTTTTCAATCATTGCTAATTCAAATGTTGCTTCGCCAATTATAGTTTTACTTTGAGTGAAAGCTGACTTATTTAAAAGTAAACAAAAAAGTATGGTTATATATAAGGTGGCTTTCATCCTATTCAACTTTGCCAATTGGCAAAAGAACTTCAAAAATAGTTCCTATTTTTTCGTTACTTGTAAAGCTAATTTTACCTCCAGCAGCTTCAATCATGTTTTTTACCATGGGTAATCCTAATCCCATTCCATGTATTTTGGTGCTAAAATAAGGAGTAAAAATTTTAGCAGCATCATTTGCACTTATACCTTTTCCGTTATCACTGATATTAATTTTAATAAAATCATTTTCAATAATTGCGCTAATATCTATCAAACCTTTTACATCTTCAGGAATGGCTTGGATGGCATTTTTTATTAAATTAACAAAAGTTCTGTTTAAGTAATTATGGTCAAAATACACATAAATATCAGCTGTAATTTGATTAATTATTTTGATGTTTTCATCGTTTTGATTTAAATCAATAATTGGCTGAATGGCTTCTAGTAAATTAATATTATTAAATTCAGGAGTTGGCATTTTTGCATAATTACTAAACTCACTTGCTAAGTCATTTAAAACGTCTATTTGAGTAATAATAGTTTTGCTTACCTTATGAAAAGTTTCTTCTAATTTTGGGTGCTTATCGTTCCAAGCTCTTTGCAAATGTTGCACACTTAGCTTCATTGGCGTCAAAGGATTTTTTATTTCGTGAGCTATTTGTTTAGCAATGTCTCGCCAAGCACCTTCACGTTCGCTTTGTGCTAATTTACTAGCGCTTTCCTCTAACTTATCAATCATTAAATTATATTGCTTCACAAGGTCGCCAATCTCATCTTTTCTATTCCATAAAATAGGTTCATTTTTCTTTCCTAAATTGGTAGTGCTTAACTGGCGTTGAATTAATATAAGTGGATACGAAATATTATGTGAGATAATATAAGCGATGATTCCAATTATTATAAATAACAAAGCATATAAATTTATAAATCCTACAACAATGCTCGAAATTTCACTTAATAAATCTGCTCGCTTACTAAAATAAGGAAGTTGGGCATAACCTATCAAATCATTTTCATTTTTATAAATGGGAACATATGCTGCTAAATAACTAAAATCGGCAATTTGCTCCGATTGACTAAACTGAGATTCTTTCAATTTACTTAAATGATAAAAAGCGGTAGGATTTATTAAATCAGAAATTACTCCTTCGTCAAAAACCTTACTAATACTACTTGCCACAAGACTTCCATTTAAATTATAGATACTAATATCAGTATCATAAAAATCGGCTAATTGGTTAATATAAGCTTTAGTTTCATTTTGTTTGTTCTTTATAATATAATCAGATGCCTCGCCTTGTAAAGTATTTACCACACTTCTAATTTTCCTGCTTAACTTTTCATTTTGTTTGCTGTTATATTCCGATTGAATAAAACTAATGGTAACATAAGCAGTAATACTTAATGTAATAAATACAATTAAAATAATTGAAACCTGAATCCTGGTTCTAATCAAAACTACATCGGGATCTTTAATAAATAAAAACCGATTGATATAATGTTTTAAAAATCGATATGTTCTACTCCTGTGTAATTTAAACTCTTTTAAAAACCTAGAGTTTACAAGTGTGTAAAGCATTAATGAGAAAATAAGTAGTAAAGTAAAAAAGGTAAATACCAATGAAAACAAACCCAATGGTTCATAAAATGCTTCATGTTTCTTGCTTACAATTACAGTTAATTGGTTATCGTTTTTATATTCTAAATGTTCAAAATCGTTTTCAATATAATTGGTAAAAATTTCTTGTTCTGTGGTTTTACTATTTATTGTTCTATATGGATAATTCCCACTCTGACTTATTAATGCTTTGTTTTTATAAATAGCATAGCTGTAATCAAATTTTTTGAATCCAATTGTATTGCTTGTCCCTTCTAATTGTAATTCTTCAAATCTATTCTCATCTTGAATAAGTTTTGGCTGCAATTGTATAAATACATAACCTAAATTTACCCGGCCATTTTTTACCAAAAACCTCGATAAATAGCCTTTTAAAAAACTACTTGTTTTTAAATATTTAAAATATTTATCAATGGTTTCAATGGATTGATCTTGATAAATTTCATTCAATTGATGATAAGAAATATTGTTCCTTTCATTCAAATGATTTCCTATTGAATCATAGTCGTAAATAATTACTTCATATTTGCTTAAATAGCCTGTAAAGTAAAGCTGCTGCATGCTTTTCTTAAACTGCGACTTAGAGGCCATTTCATTTAAAAAGTAATATTTTATTTGTTTGTCAACTAAAATTTTCTTCTCAATATCACGCAAAAAATATTCTGTATTTATATCGTTTTGAGAAATCAATTTGCTAGCATAAAGCTGCCTGTTTTCTATGTCTTTTAAATCGGAAAAATAATTAACAGCATAACTTGTAGCAAATGAAATAAGAATAACTAAAATAAAATAATGTTGGAATCTATTTGCTTTTGAAACAAAATAATTAAAAGCCACAAAAGCAAGTATTAAACACGAAGAGCCTAAAAAATAAATGTGCTTCCTGTCAAAAATATATCGAATAATTAAAGGATGAATAATAAAATAAATAGTTAGAATTATTGCTGCAAGCACCCAATTGTTAAACTTGTTTTTAGAAATAAATAAATAACAGTTTTTTACACAAATATGTATAACACCCAATAAAATTACTGCAACAAATAATCCATAAAAACTAAATTGACTTAACAAATAAACATTCTTTAAACTGAATGATATTTGAGAGTCGAAAACTAAACTTTTAATACTGTCAATACCTGAATCTATTGATATGATGGTGATTAATACATAGAAAAAAAGTTTGGAATATTTAATATAAACATTGTTTTCTTTGATGCTTAAAATTCTTTTTGAGTCAATAAGAATTACAAACCAAACTGCAATCAATGCTACAACTAAAAAATCGCCAAGAGAAGGAACAAAATCGTTCGTGGCATATATTATTGGACTAAATAATGGAAGTTTATATAAATAGGATGGTAGCTGGTAAAGCAGCAATATTTTTTTTACAAAAAACATGACCAAAAAGAAGAAAAATGTTCCAAATGCAATGTTCAAATACAATAAATGATTGCACAGCAAATGTAACCTGATGCAGAAATAAGCAATGGCAAAAATGGAAAGCATTATTAACCAAAAATTATCCAGGTAGTTTTTACTGAATATTTCAACTGAAAACAGGTATTTATCCGAAATATCTTTGATGTCGGAAAAGCCTTTTAAAGGTTGCGGGCTAATGATCCCATTATCTAAAAAGGCTAGATCATCATTGAATTTATTATTTAAATATTGGTTCTTATAGTTATAACCTTCGTAAATATTATAAAAAATAATGAATTGGAAGCTGCCACTTATTTTACTGTAAGCCAAGTAAGAACCATTGTTATTTACAATAAAACTTATGCCATCTTTAAATTTATTTCCAAACTTCTGTCCATTAATTAAATTACTTGTCCAGGTAAATAAGGTATCGTTTTTAAATATTTGAATATAACAATTTTCTTGTTTGGCAATATCATTTATATTTAACCAGCTTTTTTCGTAATTGATAGTATCTTTTAGTAACTTCTGATAGTTTTTTACCAAAGAAAGTTCTTTGTTTCTAATTGTTTCTTGTAAGCGAATATATGTATCTTGCTGCTGCTGTGGCGTGTTTTTTAAAAATCGTTGTTCAGCCAAAAACGAAAGCTGTAATAACAGTATCGAAATCAGGAATTGAACAAAATATTTAAGTAATTTTTTATCTTTAAACACCAGCTTTTGATTTATGATTTTTGATTGATTATAAAGATGTTGCATCCAACGTCTTTACTTTGAATAACATATAAATTATTCAAATTTATTGTTGTTCAAATAGTTGTTTACATAGTCATTTACTGCATTTTCAACATTTGTAAAATCTTTGTTATAACCAATTTTTCTAAGTTTTTCCATATTAGCCTCGGTATAATATTGATACTTGCCTCTTATGTCTTCAGGTATGTCTATGTACTCAATATTTGAAGGCAAATCCATTGCTTTGAAAATTGCATTTACCAAATCATTCCAAGTTCTGGCTTTCCCAGTTCCTAAATTATAAATGCCACTTTTTTTTCTATTTTCTAATAAAAACACACAAACATCACATAAATCTTTTACATATATAAAATCGCGCATTTGTTCCCCATTTGCATATTCTGATTTATGCGATTTGAAAAGTTTCACATTGCCAAATTCCTTAATTTGGTGAAAAGAATGAAATATAACAGATGCCATTCTTCCCTTGTGATATTCATTAGGGCCAAACACATTGAAAAACTTTAAGCCAGCCCAAAAATAAGGTTGTTTTTCTTGCTTAACGGCCCATTTATCAAAATCGTTTTTCGATTTACCATATGGATTCAATGGTGCTAATAAATCTAATTTGCTTTCATCGTCATCATAACCGTTTTCACCTTCGCCATAAGTAGCAGCGCTAGATGCATAAACCAAAGGAATTCCTTCTTTTACACAAATGTTCCATAGTGCAATGCTGAAATCGTAATTTAACGTTTTAAATATTGCTTCATCGGTTTCAGTTGTATCAGTTCTTGCGCCAATATGAAAAACAAACTGCACCTGATTGGCATTTATCTCTAACCAATTAAAAAAGTTTTTTCTTTCAATTTTGGAGGTATATTTTTTTTCAACTAAGTTCAAATTTCTATTTGGACAAGTATCAAAATCATCTACCAATATCAAATCGTTATAATTTAATTGGTTTAATTTTGCTACCAAACATGAACCTATAAATCCTTCTGCACCTGTAATTACTATCATTAATATTTGTTTTTCTGTTATTTAAAAAATTTAAATTCACCTTTTGTATTACCCCAAACTTGTTTGCCATTATTGTCAAATCCTTGGTTTAAAATAAAAATAGCATTTGGCGAAATTGTTTCATTCCTGCTTTCAAACTGTGCTCCATTTATAGAACTTGGACAATCTGTATCATGTGTTCTACCATAATAAATTTCATTTTTTTTATTAAAAAATATAGCACAACCCGGCCTCAAAATTATATTTTTACTTGTTAAGTTTTGAATATAATTATCAGTAGTTTTGTATTGACTTAATATAGTTGATTTTTTGATTGTATATATTTGTTTTACAATTACTGAATCGTTCATTTTAAAAATTCTAAATACAATCTTATTATTGTTTTTATTGATATTTTCAAAATTTGCTACTTCTTCCAAAAACCAAAATTCATTCTTTTTATTTTGCCAAATAGGAGTTATTATAAGTGACTTTTTGCTAAACATTTTGTCGTTTTTTGCTTGCAAAACATTGGAATAATTTCCCGACAAATTTTTGCATAATTCTTTTAAATCATATTTGCTTATTTTGTTTTGTGCTTTGCAATGGTAAAAAGCAGCGAACAGCGATATTATGAGAATTGTTTTTTTGAATTTCATTGTTAAAAATTGAAAATATTTCGGCAAATAACCTTATTGAATTGATAAATTCAAATCAAATGTTTTTATTGTGCCATTCAATTTCAGAAAATTAATGAGAAATCAAACCATAAGTTGGCGCTATGTAAGTATAATTATAGGACTTTTGCTGCTTTTGGCAGTATATAAAATTGCCGCTGATTTATTTATAAACAATGTAAACAGTAGCTCAAAAAAACCAATATATATTTACATAAAATCTAATAAAAGTTTAGACCGACTACTTTTTAATTTGCAAAATGAAAATATTTTAAAAAATGTACAATCGTTTGAAAGAATTGCGAAACTGATCAACTTAACCGATAACCTGAAAGCTGGCAGGTATAAAATTATAGAGGGAATGAGCAATATTGCTATAATTAAACTTCTGAAATCGGGCAGGCAAGAACCTTTGAATTTAGTTATTAAATATGCAAGACGAAAAGAAAATTTAGCATTAACAATTTCCAATCAATTAGAGCTGGATAGCGCAGAATTAATTAGTTTAATGAACGATAGTTCTACTTTAAGCACTGCTAAAATGGATAGTAATAATATTATTAGCTTATTTGTACCAAATACGTACAATGTTTATTGGAATATTTCGGGTAAAAAATTACTTGAACGTATGCATAAAGAATACAATACATTTTGGAATAGCAGCAGAACTACCAAAAGTATTTTATTGAAAATGACACCTCAAGAAATTACTATTTTAGCATCTATTGTAATGAGTGAAACCAATCAATCCGATGAAATGCCAATTGTAGCAAGAACATACATGAATCGTATGAAAATTGGAATGCCGTTACAAGCTGATCCAACTGTTCTTTTTGCGTTAAATGACACCAGTGTAAAGCGTGTTTTAAGTATTCATACTGCATTGCAATCGCCCTATAATACTTACTTAAATATTGGATTGCCTCCAGGTCCAATATGCTTGGCATCGCCCACTGCTATTGATGCTGTACTAAATGCGCCATTGCATAATTACATTTATTTTTGTGCCAAAGAAGACTTTAGTGGCTACCATAATTTTGCTGAAACATTTTCGAAACATCAAGTAAATGCGAGAAGATATCAGCGGGAATTAAATAGGAGAGGACTTTAGAAATGTTGCCCTTCGACTAAGCTCAGGGTGACAAATTTTCGAATGATTTTTTTATCTATCAACTGACAACTGTCAACCAAAAACTAACTCAACAAATCAATTATTTCATCAACATTTATCGTTTTGATAAAACTTTCTTCAGTAGTAATGATATTATCGGCCAATAATTTCTTTTTGTTTTGCAGTGCAATGATCTTTTCTTCAACCGTATCTTTGGTAATAAATTTATAAATAAATACTGATTTCGTTTGTCCAATTCTATGTGTTCTATCTACCGCTTGGCGTTCAATGGCTGGATTCCACCAAGGATCAATTAAAAACACATAATCAGCATTGGTTAAGTTCAAGCCCAATCCACCTGCTTTTAGTGAAATCAAAAAGAAGGGTAAATCTTCTTTTGTTTGAAAATTGGTAACAGCATTTTGTCTTTCTATATTTGTCATGCTGCCATCCAAATAACTGTAAGGATGTTTGTTTAAATCAAAATTATTTCGGTAAATATCTAACTGTTTTACAAACTGCGAAAACATCAAAACTTTATGTCCTTCGGCTTTTGCTGTGTTTGCTCTGGCTATTACTTCATCAAATTTGCCACTACCAAATTCATAATCTTTATTGGCTAAAATAGGATGATTTGCTATTTGGCGCAATCTTGTTAATCCCTTTAATAACGTGAAGTGCGAGCGACTTACACCTATTTCTGAAACTGATTTTAAAATCTCATTTCTATAATATGATTTAGTGGTTTCATAAGCTTCTGCTTGCTCATCCGTCATTTGGCAATAAATGATTTGCTCTGTTTTTTCAGGTAAATCTTTTGCCACTTGATCTTTGGTTCTGCGCAACACAAATGGTTTAATAATGGCTTTTAATTGCTGCATTTTAAACTCATCTTTTCCTTTTTCTATGGGCGTTACAAATCGTTCATTGAATGAATTTAAATTGCCTAAAAGTCCAGGATTTACAAACGATAATTGACTCCAAAGTTCTTGAACACCGTTTTCAATTGGCGTTCCGGTTAACACCAATTTATAATTTGAACGCAGCAGTCTTACTGCTTTTGACGATTGAGAACCTGCATTTTTTATGGACTGACTTTCGTCTAAAATGATATAATTAAATTGGTGTTGTTTTAAAATATCAATATCAACTCTGGCAGTGCCATAAGTGGTGATTATTAAGTCGTAATTATTAAAATATTTAGTGTTTTTTATGCGTTGAGTCCCTGTATAAATAAGTACTTTAAGGTTTGGCGTAAACTTTTTAGCTTCATTTTGCCAATTAAATACCAAAGAATTTGGGACAATGATTAAACTAGTTCGAATACTATTTTGATTCAAACTATTTTCTATCAATCCAGTATTTTTAACAGTTTTTTCTGTGGAAACGCTAGGCAATATTTCTTGAATAAAACCACTTTTAAACAAATCAATTTGACCTGCAGCATCTGTTATAATAGTGCTTTTAACCAATGGATTGGTATTGGATTCAAATACTTTTAAAGGTGCTTTTTCTACTTTGCTTTGCAATTCATATGCTTGAAATAATTCTCGTTCCTTTTGAATTAATGCCAAAGTTTGAATGGTTTTGCCCAATCCCATGTCATCGGCTAAACAACCGCCAAACTGATTTTCTTTTAAAAAATAAAACCAATCAAATCCAGCTTGCTGATATGGGCGAAGCGTTCCGTTAAAGTTCAATGGAATAGGGGCTTCTTTTACTTGCCCATAATTTTTAAGTCGTTCAATTTTATCACTTAATCGCAAGTATTTACCACCATTATTTACTATTTCATCTAGTAAACCTATATGTTGTTTTTCTATTTTTATTTCCTCTTCATTGGAACTAAATTCAAGCAAACCGCTCAAATCTCCAAACCATTCTATTGGAATTATGGCAATCATGCCATTTGGTAATACAAATTCTCTAATACCTTTCAATAAATAATTGCGCAAAGCAATAAAAGGAATTTTAAACTCACCAAAATGAACAACAGCTTGAATATCGAACCAATCTTTTTGCTCATTAATTTCCAATTTCATTTCGCGAGCGCCAATAAAATAGGCGTTTTTGTCTTGTTTTATTTCAATGCCCAATTTTTTCAAATCGGCATGATGCTCATTGAGCCATTCTAAAAAATCAAACTTATTGGTTCCTTCATCACTCAATGTAATATGGTTTGTAATGAGCTTTGACTTTTGGTGTTTTAAAGTAAAATATGGGCCATTGAATTGCTTTAATCCTAATTTATTGATAGCCAAAAATTTTTCAGCTTCAAATGCTAAATCTCTTTTCGTTCTAGTAAAAGTATAATTGTCATTTTCTTTTTTTACTACCACTGAAATTTTGTTTAGCGTACCATAATCAAAGAATGCACCATCGTAATTAAAGGAAAATTTTAAAGCAATATCGTTACCAATAACCTGCTGCATAGTTAATATTGCTTTGCCCTCAGGTTGTTTAGTGTTTATTGCAAAGCCTTCCGCAAAAACATTGTATTTTTCAATTAACTGATATACAAATTTGTTAAAATAGGTGTCTTCCGATGACTTATTGATTTGTATGAATCGCTTATTTAAAAACGGAAACAATTTTTTTCCATCTACGTCCTTCTCAAAATCAAATAAATCATTTCCTAAAAGCATCCAAGCAGGATTATAAGAAATGATTTCCGCATTTTTAAACATAAATTCTACACGAACACCTTTAAATTTAATGGTTGGAAAATACCTAGTTCCTTCCGCATCGCGTTTAAAATGAAACAACACCGAAGCTTTTTCATTGGAAACATTAATTTTCATGGAAGTTGGATTATTGTCATTGCCAGTTTTGAAAATAGCCTGTCCTTTCAATAAATTAAGCGCTTTTATCATTCGCTCTTCCACAAAAGTTTTTACCTTTTCTTCATAAGCCGATTCTTTTATTTTACTAATAAATTCGGCCGTTCGTATTTTCTTTTTGGTGTCGGTATGAAATTTTTTAAATAAATAATCGTCATCTAATTCATCTAATAATGCAATAATTTCATAATCTTTTTCTTGAATGCATTTTGAAAAATAATCAGCAGTTTTGGTAAAAATACGTTGATGGGTAAGCGAGTATTTTCCCAAGCTATTTATTTGAACGATATGAGGTTCTAATATAAAGCCTAAGTGAGGATGGTTTACAAGTGTATAAACTAAAGCAAATGGTTGTGTATTAACTACAATCAATTATTGGTTTGATTAAAGGGGGTAAAGGTAAGTGTTTTTAAAGTAAATGCCAATTTATTGATGAGGTTTTATGAAGTTTTTTTGAACAAATAAATGTTTAATTTGAAAATAAAATTCTTTAAAAATAATGACAATCATATTTGACTTTCTAATTATTTTTAAACAAAAAAACATAAGTTTGAAACCTTATCATGAAAACATACCAACAACTATTTGAATTATTTACCAGCCATATAAATGAGACTGAATATGGTAAAAATCCCAAAGAATTATATGAGCCGATTAGCTATATGATGCAATTAGGTGGCAAGCGATTAAGGCCAATTTTATCATTAATGACATGTAATTTATTTGAGGAAAATGTTGAAAAAGCTTTGCATGCTGCCCATGCAATTGAAGTATTTCATAACTTTTCTTTGGTTCATGATGACATCATGGATAATGCTCCATTGCGAAGAGGGAAGGATACTGTTTATAAAAAATGGAACATGCCAATTGCCATTTTAAGTGGCGATTTAATGATGATAAAAGCTACGCAATTGCTTTGCAAAACCAATGATGTTGATATCAGAGAATTATTGGATGTGTTTAATAATACAGCTGTTGAAGTTTGTGAAGGTCAGCAAATAGATATGAATTTTGAAACCCAAAAAAGTGTTTCTCATGAGGAGTATTTAGAAATGATAAAGCTGAAGACTGCCGTATTATTAGGCTGTTCGCTACAAATAGGTGCTATTATTGGCGGTGCAAACAAAGAAGATGCAAAGCATTTATACGAATTTGGAATAAATATAGGCTTAGCATTTCAAATTCAAGATGATATATTAGATAGTTTTGGTGATGGAAGTATTACTGGTAAGCAAGTTGGCGGTGATATTATTTCAAATAAAAAAACATTATTATTAATAGAATTAATTGATTCGGTTCATAAAGATGATCAATTATTGCTTGAAAAAGCAATGAATAACCAAAATGATAATGATAAAATAACAGTAGTTTTATCACTATATAATAAATATAAAATAAAGGAATTTGCTGAAGAGAAAAAAGAAATTTATTTGAATTTAGCTTACGAACATTTGTCTAAAGTAGAAATAGAAGAGTCGAAAAAAGTGATTATTATACATACTGCGCAAGAATTAATGAATAGAGCTAGTTAATATTTGAAGTTTGTAAGCTTTGATTTATAGCACTATAACATTTTTATTTATTTTCTAATAACTGTAAACCCTCAACTATCAACTAAAACAACTAACATCAATCAAGTGGATAAGTGAATCATATTTATTAGCATTTTTATTAAAAATGTTTAGGTTTGTCGGACTATTATTTTATAAAATTTAAAAACAAAAAACATGTCACAAAGAGATAACGTGATTAAACATGGCTCAGAAAATCCATTTGAGTCTATGAAACAAAGATTTGATCAAGCAGCCAAAATTATTGGACTTGACGAAAGTGATTACAACGTATTAATTGCCCCACAAAAAACAGTAATAGTTAATATTCCTGTAACCATGGATGATGGCAAAGTGAAAGTATTTGAAGGTTTTAGAGTTGTGCATAATGCAAACTTAGGTCCAAGCAAAGGTGGAATTCGTTACAGCATGGATGTGCATTTAGATGAAGTAAAAGCTTTAGCAGCTTGGATGACATGGAAATGTGCGGTTGTTGGAATTCCTTATGGTGGTGGAAAAGGTGGAATTAAATGCGACCCAAAAAGTATGAGCAAAGGTGAGTTAGAAAGATTAACTCGTTCTTATACTGATATGATGGTGGATGTATTTGGTCCTGATAAAGATATTCCTGCTCCTGACATGGGAACTGGTCCGCAAGAAATGGCTTGGATTATGGATGAGTATTCAAAATTAGTAGGTCGTTCTTCACCAGCAGTTGTTACAGGAAAACCAATTGTTTTAGGTGGTTCATTAGGACGTGTAGAAGCAACTGGTAGAGGTGTAATGGTTTCAACTAGAGCAGCTTTAGGTAAATTAGGTATTAGCCCAATTGGCGCTACTTGTGCAGTTCAAGGTTTTGGAAATGTAGGTTCAATCAGTGCAAAATTAATAGCTCAGCAAGGTTTAAAAATTGTTGCCATTAGTGATGTAAGTGGTGCTTATTATAGCGCTGAGGGAATTAATGTAGAAGAAGCAATTGCTTATCGCGATAGCAATAACGGAACTTTAGAAGGTTATAAGTTAGGTAAAATTACCAATGCTGAATTGTTAGAATTAGATGTAACTGTTTTAGTTCCAGCTGCAATGGAAGATCAAATTACCGAAGAAAATGCTTCAAGAATTAAAGCTAAAATTATTGTAGAAGGTGCTAACGGACCTACAAGTGCAAGTGCAGATCATATTTTAAATGAAAAAGGTATCATGGTTGTTCCTGATATTTTAGCAAATGCTGGTGGTGTTACTGTAAGTTATTTTGAATGGGTTCAAAACCGTTTAGGATATTACTGGACAGAAGAACGCGTTTACCGTAGAGCTGATAGAGTAATGAAAACTGCTTTTGAAGGAGTATATGCAGCTTCATTGAAATATAATATTCCAATGAGAATTGCAGCTTACGCAGTATCTATTGCGCGCGTAGCAGAAGTAGAAAAATTAAGAGGAAAATTTGGTTTGTAAGAACTAAGTTTAATAAATTAAATCCCCAATTGATGCATTTCGATTGGGGATTTTTTATAAACCTAACCTATAAGGTTTTAAAAACCTTATAGGTTTATATTTTCACCTTTTATTTAATCGGCACAAAAATTATATTTGTGCAATTAATTAACTCAATCAAACATATTTTATAATCATGGCAGGAAACGAATATTTTGGCGCAGATGAGCGCAAAGAAATAAATGATGTTTTAGAAACAGGCATTCTTTTTAGATACAATCACGATGCGCAAAGAAATAATATTTGGAAAGCACGCGAATTTGAAGCTGAAGTAGCTAAATTAGTTGGTGCAAAATATGCACATGCTGTAAGCAGTGGGAGCACTGCAGTTAGTTGTGCGTTAGCAGCTGCGGGAATTGGTGCTGGCGATGAAGTTATTGTTCCACCATTTACTTATATTGCTTCGGTAGAAGCAGTAATTTTTGCTGGTGCATTGCCTGTTTTTGCTGAAATAGATGAAACTTTATGCTTAAGTGCTGAAGGAATTAGAAAAGCAATTACACCCAAAACTAAAGCGGTAATGTTGGTTCATATGTGCGGACAAATGGCACAAATGGACGAAATTATGGAAGTAATTAAGGAGCATAATATTGTTTTGATTGAAGATGCCGGACAAGCAATGGCTGCTAGTTTTAAAGGTATTTCTACTGGTTTGTATGGAAAAACAGGTTGCTATAGTTTCGATTTTTTCAAAATTGCAACTGCTGGCGAAGGCGGAGTGTTTGTAACTAATGATGAAGCTGCTTACAAATTAGCTGATAGTTACGCTGATCACGGACATGACCATCAAGGCAATAATCGTGGCATGGAAAACCATCCAATTGTAGGATTTAATTATAGAATTTCTGAATTACATGCAGCTGTAGGTTTGGCTCAAACGCGCAGAGTGCCAATGATTCGTGAAATCAATAATAAACATAAAAAATTTATGATGGCAGAATTAGGAAAAATTGCTGGTGTTAGCTTTGCAACTATTCCTGATGCTGATGGCGATTCAGCTACTTTCCTAAATATGTTCCTTCCAAATACCGAAGCTGCCATGAAAACAGTTGATGAATTTAATAAAAATGGTGTGGCTGGTTTTAATTATTGGTTTACCAATATGTACCATTTTATCAATCAATGGAACCATATAAAAGAAGGTAAAGTAGCGGCAAGAACAAATGTTCAGTTATTAGGTGCACCACAAGATTATAAAAATTTAGATTTACCAAAAACGCAAGAAACAGTGGGTCGTTTAATTTCATTTGGAATTAAAGCTACTTGGACTGAACAAGAATTAAAAGATTTAGTCGCTAAAATGACTATTTCTATAAAGTCTTCAATGGGTCAAACCGCATAATAAGTAGCCACAGATTTTTTAATTTGTTAATGAAATAAGATTATGACTCTAGAAATTGAAATAAATGAAGAATCGGAAGTTGGCAAAAAACTAATTTCTATGTTTTCAGATTTGGGAATTCCTTACAAAAAGAAAGATGGTTTATTGAACGAACAAAAGCTGCTAATTGATGAAAGTTTAAATGATTTATCTGAGGGTAAAGTTTATTCTCAACAACAAGTTATAGACGAGTTTAGCCAATGGTTGAAAAGAAAATAATTTGGACTGAAAAAGCTAAAAATAGTCTATTTCTGATTTTGGATTTCTATGAAATTCAAAATGGAAATAATATTTATAGTGAAAAATTATTTAGTGAATTGATCGAAAAATCAAATTTACTTGCCAATTATACTTTTTTAGGAAAAAAAACCGAATACCTTGAAATTAGAGAACTCGTTATTGATAGAAATTCATTATTTTACACTGAAACAAAAGATACAATAAATATTATTTTAGTTTGGGATAATAGAAGAAATCCATCTGAATGTTATAATTTACTGAAAAACAAATAACAAATACAATGCATAAAAATTTTAAAAGTATAGAAAAAACAGTTTTTGGTCGTGGAAGTTTTGGACAATTAGCCGAAATTATTGCGCCAAAGCGCAGCGAAAACAATAAATATTTTGTTTATATAGTAGATAACTATTTTAAAGGAAAAGATTTAGAAAATAAGCTTCAGAATCAACCTGAAGATACTGTTTATTTTATTGACGTAGATCCTCACGAACCAACTACTGAGCAAATAGATCAACTTCGTGATGAAATATTAGCAGGAAAAGGTTTGCCAAGTGGCGTTATTGGAATTGGTGGTGGTAGTATTATGGATATTGCTAAAGCACTTGCATTAATGCTTTGCAATGAAGGGCCATCGCAAAATTACCAAGGCTTAAACCTAATAAAAAAACCAGGCGTTTACCATGTTGGTGTGCCAACTATTTCGGGAACTGGTGCTGAATGTTCCATGACAGCAGTGCTTACCGGACCAGAAAAAAAACTAGGTCTAAAATGCGAATGGACCATCTTTGACCAAGTAATATTGGACTCTGAGCTTACTGCGACTGTTCCTTTAGATAAATGGTTTTATACAGGCATGGATACTTTTATTCATTGCATTGAAAGCCGCGATGGTATTTTAAATAATGCATACAGCATGGCTTATGGCGAACAAAGTTTAAAACTTTGTAAGGATATTTATTTAAGTGAAACTGCCGGACAAAGTCCAGAAAACGATGATAAATTAATGGTAGCCTCGTTAATGGGTGGCCTTAGTTTAACTTATAGTGAAGTGGGTGTTTGTCATGCTTTAAGTTATGGCTTAAGTAAAATATTTGGTGAAAAACATTGCTATGCAAACTGCTTAGCATTTCAACATTTAGCCGATTATTATCCTGAAGGTGTAGCGGAATTCAATACCATGCTTGCAAAACACAATATAACTTTGCCACAAGGCTTAAGTAAAAAATGGAGTGATGCAGAAATAACCGCAATGGCCCATGTAGCTTATAACTTACCGCATATGTGGAATCATGCCATTGGAACTGATTGGAAAGAAAAAGTAAGCATTGAAACGATTGAAGCTTTGTTTAGAAGACTATAATTTACATACAAATATCAGAAACAATTTAAAAATAAACCTATTGCTCAAAAAGTAATAGGTTTGTCTTTTTATAGCATCAACCAAATGAAAATACAAGAAGTTAATACTCCAGCATTATTCAAAGAATTTATCAATGTACATCGCATCATTTATAAAGGAAATAAGGATTGGATTTGTCCGTTGGATAAAGACATAAAAAAGGTTTTTGATGCCAATGAAAACATACATTTTAAAACAGGTAAAGCCAAGCAATGGATATTAAATAACGAGCAAGGACAAGCCATTGGGAGGATTGCGGCTTTTTACGATACGACTCAATTTAAAGATAAAGGACACATTGGTGGACTTGGTTTTTATGAATGTATTGATGATTTAAATGCATCAAAATTGTTATTTAATACTGCCACAAATTGGTTGAAGTCTGAGGGGATAAATGTAGTAAATGGACCAATTAATTATGGTGAAAAAAATGCCTTTTGGGGCTTAATGGTTGCTGGATACAAAAATCCTTCATACAAAGAAAATTTCAATTGGGAGTATTATGAAAATCACTTTTTAGATTTTGGTTTTAAGCAGCATACCGAGCAAACTACCAGTGAAATTACTTATGCTAATTTTGATATGGAAAGATTTAAAAAACTTTCGGCACGAGTGATGCAAAATCCTGATTATAGTTTTGAGCATTTTAAAATGAACGAATTAGAACGATTTGGTCTTGACTTTGTTGAAATTTATAATAAAGCATGGGCGCATCGCGAAGATTTTGTGCCAATGACCAAAGAACGCATCATGTCAGAAATGCTGGAATTGAAGCCAATAATTTTAGAAAAAGCAATATGGTTTGCTTATGCTAAGGGAAAACCAATTGGTTTTTATGTGAGTGTGATAGATGTAAACCAAATTTTCAAAGAACTAAATGGTAAAATGAATTGGTTAGCTATGTTGAAATTTTTATATTATAAAAACTTTGGGAAAGTAAATAGAATTAGGGGAGAAGTGTTTGGGGTAATTCCAGAATATCAAGAAAAAGGTATTGAAACAGGAATGATAATTAGCTTATATGAAGCCTTATTGGTATATCCTAAAATCAATACTTCTGAGTTAGGTTGGATTGGTGATTTCAATCCTAAAATGCACGGTTTATTTGAAAAATTAGGTGCCAAAACTACCAAAGTGCATAGAACATATAGATTAGAATTATAGCATAAAAAAAGCTGATTCAAACCTGAATCAGCTTTTTTTATGCTATAATATATTTTGTTATAAACTTTCAGCAACTACTTCTTTGACTTGAGGAACCATGCGGGTTAGCAAACCTTCAATGCCCTTTTTTAAAGTTACAGTAGATGAAGGACAACCACTGCAAGAACCTTTTAGTTCAACTGTAACCAAGCCAGTTTCTTCGTTAAACGATTTGAATGAAATTAAACCGCCATCATTTTCAACTGCTGGCTTTATATAAGTATCTAATATATCAAGAATTTGTGCAATAATTACATTATCTGATCCTTCAATATTTGATTTGTCTGATTTGTATGAAATAGGTTCGTCAGCTTCAACATAAGCTTTTAAAAATTCTTTTACTATAGGCATAATTTCGTGCCATTCTGAGCCAACAGACCTAGTAATGGTAACAAAATTATTCATGATAAATACGCCATTTACAAAGCTAAATTCAAACAAACTTTTTGCTAATGGCGATGCATTTGCTTTCTCTTTGCTTGGATAATCTTCTGCCTCATCGGGTAAAATCATTTTATTAAAAACAAACTTCATCGTTTCAGGATTTGGAGTCTGTTCAGCGTATACGTTTAAAAATTCGGTTTTATCAGTCATATTCATTTTATTTAGTCATTTTGTTATGGATGGCAAACATACAACTAACATTCCTAATCATGTAAAAGTTTCGGTAATTTTTATTTCAATTAAGAAAACTCATTTTCATGAAAATAAATTCAAGCAAAATAGGAGGAAAGCGCTTTAATGTTATTTTTATAGTTAGAAGGTAATTTTAAATAAACTCAAAAAACTTTGTTTTTGTAAAATTTGTTTAGCTAAAATATTCGGATTTATTTACAAATAATTATAGCATATTAAATAGATAAAGAGACTATTGTATTTTATCATTTACTGTTTTACTTTAGATTTTAAAACATCAATTTCCTCCTTGATTTTTTGTTGAGTTTTATCTAGTTCGCTTTGTGTATTTAGTAAAATTGAATCCAACTCATTGATATGTCTTAATTCGTCCATAAATAACTTATGATAGCTAATAACCTGGGATGTATTGGCTTTAAAAGTGTTTAGTTTAGATGCTAATTCAGCTATATTATTTAACTCATTATCAATATTTAACTTAGCTTTTTCGTTAGTTATCATTTCGCCTTTTCCTATCATTAGCCATGTAGCATTAATAGTGGGGTAGGTAAGTAGTATTTTCTGGAGAATGTCAATTCCTGGCTTGTTTCTGCCATTGGTTATATGTGTAATAATAGGCAATCCAACACCTAATTCATTAGCAAAAATAGATTTAGAACCACAAAAACGATCCATTATCTCACATACACGTTTGTTAAGTTCATCCATATTGATATTCAGCGCAATAATACATTTGTAAAGCTTCAAATTTACAAATGTTTTAGCGATAAACAAATGTAAAGCAAGTTTGTTTACATTTGTTTGTAATGGCAAACAACTGAATCTTTACATTTGTATGCATAAAATACTAATAATTAAATATATAAATCAAAAATAATTGATGAATAAAAATTCATTTATATACGTAAATACATTTGTAAAGTAGATAATTTTTGCAAATAATTAATAAATATCTATAAACATTAAAACAATAATTTGAATTCAAATTAAATAAAATTCTCTCTAATTGCTGAGAATCGAATAGAAATTACCAAGTAAAACTTTTGTACTAATATCCGCAAATTGCTGATTCTTGGAAAATCAGCTATAAAATCCCTCAATCTAATTCCAATTAGGAGAGAATGTTTTTAGTTTCAACGGAATTTACCTTTATTTGTTAAAAAATGGTCATTGAATTACCTTTCACATCATTATATAGACAGTAAACCCGGCAATCATTACTATAATTCCGCCTTGTTTATACCCGATTTTGCGCGAAATTATGCGAGAGGCTTTCATGATGTTCATTTAGACCTAAAACCCAGTCAACAGCAATTACAACTAGGCTGTATTGCACATTTAAATGCCGATAAGTTGTTTCATCCATCTTTATTTTTTAAAAAATACAGTGAAATAATAAACTTTGAATTGAAAAATTTTGAAACATTGGCTCATTTAAATAGAAAATGGTTTTTATCACATATCATGTTTGAAATGTTAATAGATAGGCTTTTAGTCAAACATTTTCCATCAGCTTGTCATTCATTTTACAGCGATTTAGATGCAATTGATACTAAAATACTTGAAGAATTCGTTTTACGCTACTCCTACAAACATATTGACCAATTTATGCGAAATTTTAAACATTTTTGTGAAGTAAAATACTTGTTTGGTTATATTTTTAACGATAGTTTTGTTTTTTCAATAGCAAGGGTTTATAAACAAGCCACAACTATTGAAATGAGTATGAGTGACCGGTTTTTTGTAAAGGAATTTATCAATAAAATAGAACAACAATATTTTTACGACCCAATATTAATTGTATCGGAACTAAAACAAGTTTTTGCTATAAATTTGGAAGTTTAAAGCACTAAAAGTAAAATAAAAAAATATTCAATGAGAAAAATAGGACTTAGTTTAATAACACTATTTGTATTTCAATATTCATTTGCACAGTTAAAGTACAGCAACGATTTTTTAAATTTGGGAGTTGGTGCCAGAAATTTAGGTATGGCAGGAACTGCAGTTGCCAATGTTAGTGATGTAACAGCAGGCTATTATAATCCAGCAGCTTTACTCGATATGAAAGATAAACTTCAGTTAATTGGAATGCGAAATAGTCAGTTTGCAGGAATTTTAACACATGATTATTTAGCCGGTGCATTTCGTTTAAATGATAAATCCGTTGCTGCTATTTCTATTATTAGAATGGGCGTTGATAATATTCCCAATACATTGTATTTGATAAATAGTAATGGTCAACCTGATTTAACAAAAATAACTAGTTTTTCGGCAGTGGATTACGCATTTATTGGCAGTTATGCCACTGAAACAAAATTGGTTAAAAACTTACAGTTAGGTGCAAATGTTAAAATAATTAGAAGAGTAATTGGTGAATTTGCTAATGCCTGGGGTTTCGGATTAGATGCAAGCGCATTGTATAAAGTTAAGAAATTTAGATTTGGTGCAATTCTTCGCGATGTAACTACCACTTTCAACGCATGGAGTTTTACATTTACAGAAGCAGAAAAAGAAAAATTAATAAGCACTGGAAATGCACTACCAAGCAATACTTTGGAACTAACTTTACCCAAATTAACAGTTGGAGGCAGTTATACATTTACTAAAAATTGGTTTTCAGTTTTGGGAAGTATTGATTTTGATGCTTACACCGATGGACAAAGAAATACTTTGATTTCATCAAAATACATAAATTTAGATCCAAGAATGGCAACAGAATTAGGGTATAAAAAAACAGTATTTATAAGAGGTGGAATCAATAATTTTCAGCAAGTAAAAAATATTGATGGTAGTACATCATATAACGTTTCTCCGGCTATTGGAGTTGGGTTAAAACTCAATAAAATTCAAATAGATTATGCCCTTGGCAATGCCTTTAATCAAGGACTTATCAGTGCAAGTAATATTGTTTCACTTAAATTGATGATAAGGTAATTAAAAACATTTACATGAAGATACGTAATAGCAGGAAGCCGAAATTAATAGAAAGAAATGCGGAGAAAGGTGATTTTGATGAAATCATAGCTTTATCAAAAATATGTTTTCCCGACAATGATCCTTGGAAATATGACATGCTTGAAAGTCAGTACAAAATTTTTCCGGAGGGAATGCAAATTATTACTTTTGAGGGTAAAATAGTAGGTTCCGCCACCAGTTTAATGGTAAGTTGGGACGAATATGATGATGACCATGCTTGGAAAGAAATTTGCGACAATGGCTATATTACAAATCACGATGAAGAAGGGGATACTCTATACGGAATAGAAGTAATGGTTCATCCTGATTATCAGGGCTTGAAAATTGGCAGAAGATTATATGAAATGCGTAGAAATTTATGTGAAGACAAAAATTTGATGCGTATTTTAATAGGAGGTAGGGTTCCTAATTATAACAAACACTCAGAAGAATTTGGAATTAGGGCTTATATAAAACGTGTAGTTGATAAAAAAATTAAAGATCCAGTTGTTACTTTTCAATTGGCACATGGATTTACTATTCAAAGAATAATTAAAGATTATTTACCAGAAGACAAGGAAAGTGAAGGTTATGGACTTTTATTAGAATGGGTAAATTTGGACTATCAAGCCGAAACAAGAGAGCGAAGCGTGCTAATGAAAAAAGTACGCATTTGTTGTATTCAATATGAGTTGCGTAAAATTACTTCCTTTAAACAATTTGCCCAACAATGCGAATATTTTACTGATGTCGCGAGTAACTACAAGTCAGATTTTGCCCTATTCCCCGAGCTTTTTACCACTCAATTACTTTCATTGCACGAGTATAAAAGTATGAGTCCTGAGGACAGTATCAGGAAGCTAGATGATTACACGGAAGATTATATAAATTTGTTTTCTCGTTTGGCATTAGAGTATAATATTAACATCATTGCAGGAACACATTTGCAAGTTGAAAATGATAATTTATATAATATTTCATACTTGTTTAAGCGTGATGGAACATACGAAAAGCAATATAAAATTCATATTACTTCCAATGAAGCAAAATGGTGGGGAGTAAGACCAGGTAATGAAATAAAAGTTTTTAATACAGAC
>CANGGG010000050.1 GCA_947453415.1 Bacteroidota bacterium
ACTGCCTTTGGCGTTACTCCTTTGTGTGAAGTATTAAACGCTGTCTGTACTTTCTCTGGAAGTTGATTAAAAGTAGTTGGAGTTTCGGTTTCTAACCATTCGCCTGTGTCGCTAAAGTTGGCTGCATAGTTTACACCTTTCCATACAAACGATGCTTCGTAATTGTGAGCATTTTCTTTGTCCCACTTTACATTAGTAGCATTCGGAAATTTTTGATTGAACGCTGTTGTTACAGCCGTTGGCGTTTTGCTTTGAGCAAAACTTGTTGCAAAGGCACATATAAGAACCATTGCAACGAAAATTATTTTTTTCATTGTGTATTTGATTTAATGTTTAACTGAAAATTGATTTGTCGCTTACTGAAAGCGAATGCTAAAACATCAAGCAACTATCGGTGGTCTGAAAATTTTTGTGATGTAGTCCGATGGAAGAAAATTTACCGAAGGAATTAGAGGTTTCATTTCAGTATGATGAAACTGTGTAATTGAAAATGCAAAGTATGCGATGAAAGAAATGGTTGTCTGTCCGTGATGATGGTTTTGAATTGGTGTGTGTGGTTTCTGTTCGTCACCGCTTTCGTGTTTGTCAAACAGTCCGTCAATGTTTACTAAATGGTCAGTGATAAAGTCAAGCGGTGTCATGTCCTTGTCCTCTGTCGCTTTACAATGGCGATACATTTCGGGTAAGTCATTCAGCATTGAAAAGTCGCCCAACGGTAAACAGAAAGTCCCGAAAGAGTAAAATACTAATAGAAATATGTTGACTGCTTTTTTCAATGTTGTTCTTATAACTGCAAATGTAAGGTTTTATTGTCAGGTCTTGACGGTCTTGAGTGCGGTTGGGCAAAATTAAATGTGCTGCAAAAGCGTTGGCTTGTGTGTCGGCTTGCAGCTCTTTTAATTTTGCGAAGCGTTGGCATTTTGTCGTCCGTTTTTAGCATTGTCGTTGATGGGTGCACTGTCGTCATAGAGTTACCGATAACGGTTTGCGTGTAGGCGATGTTGCCTTGTGTTGCGCCTGCGGCAAGGCAATATTAATTACACGCTGTTATGTGCTGCCTTTCTTTTCATTGTTTCACTAGTTTAATTGTTCTATTGTCAATTCTAAGGAAATAAAAACCATTTGTTAAGTAAGAAAAATCCTGCTGTTCAATATTTTTACCTATCCAAATAACTTGACCAAAATAATTAATAAGCGTGAAATTTTCATTTCTAGTCGTGTTAGTCAGATTGATTTTGTTTGAGAATGGATTTGGGAATGCCTCTATTTTAATATTTGTCTCGTTAAAATTTTCAATACCAGTAGTTAAACAGCTTGTCGTATAATTCTGAAAAAACTGCCACATTAAATATGTTGCACTAAATTGATTGCTAACAGTTACCGTTCCTGAAGAAAGTCCTCCAGACCAAGAATGTTCCCCGTCATAACTGACATATTGTTCTATTATTGCGTTACAGGAACAATTTGAATATTTGAAATGGTCATATTGGCTAGTGTTGTGGAATAAGGTGTCTTTTAAAATACCGCAGGAATAATTTGTACTTATTATATTAAACATACTGTCTTGCGGTGGAAAATATGTTCCAGTTGAACCAATTGTTACGCCTCCAAAATATTTTACATTCAGGTCTTGATAAGAATGAAAACTAATTATTGGGATAGATCTTGCAGGATTCCAAGGATAATACATTAAATCACCTGCAACTGGTGCTATGGCGGCAAGTCGATTTGTTAGTTGGTTAGCAAGTCGATAACACAACAATGCACCATTTGAAAAACCTGTCGCATATACACGAGTTGTATCTATCGGTCTGTTTGCAAATAAATTATTTAGTAAAGCATTTACAAAACCTACATCGTCAATATTTTGTATTGTTGATGGTGCACAACAACCACCTGCATTCCACGTTCTATTTCCTGCAATTTTTACTCCTTCGGGATAAACAACAATAAAACTTGCTGTATCTGATTTTTGAGATAAACGAGATTGAAATTGAATAGATTGATAACCTAATAAGCCGCCACCGTGAAAAGCTAAAACCAAAGGATAATTATTTGAAGTATTATATCCTGTTGGTAGATGAGTTAAAAAAGTTCTCCAACGACCACCAACATAAATGCTGTCGTAAATATTTGTTTGAGCAAAAGCCAAATTGGATAGTGAAATCAACAAAATGAATTGTAAAAATATTTTTTTCATGTCTTTTTATTTTTTTAGACTAATTCTTTGTTCAATAGTTTAATCTGTCTTTTAGGGTTGCACATAACTTGTTTATATGGATGCATAATGCATCCTTTTACTTCCAATTTAAGTGTAATAAGGATGCAATTTACATACTTTTCAAATATACTTTTTTCTTATAAATCTAAGTCATCAAAAGGACTTTTTATATTTTGAATATTTTTAGTGCTCACATGGGTATAAATTTCGGTTGTTTTGCTGCTCTTATGCCCTAAAAGCTCTTGAATATAACGTAAATCAGTACCATTTTCTAATAAGTGCGTAGCGTAACTATGCCTTAACCAATGCAAGGTAACAGGTTTACTAATATTCGTTTTTTCCAAAGCCCGCTTTAAAACACTAGCTAAACTTCTTTCGTCATATTTTTCATTCATGGTCTGACCCTCAAAAAGCCAAGTAGCAGGTTTATAAGTTTTGTAGTATTCCCTAAGCATTTCAACTATTTTTTCGCTTAAAGGGGCAATCCTATCTTTTTTTCCTTTGGCTTGCCTTATTATTATAACTCCTCTTTTCGAATCTATGTCATTTGGTTTTAAGTTTAGTAGTTCGCTTCTTCTTAGTCCGCAAGCATAAATTAAACTTAGCATGGCTTTGTGTTTTATATTAGTAGGGGCGTTCAATATTTGTTTTATTTCTTCTTTGCTTAGCACATTGGGCAACAACTTTTCTCGTTTAGGTCGGTGAACCAGTTCAACGTTGATATTGGCTCCTTGTATTTGCCTATAAAATAATTTTATTGAGTTCACAACTTGATTTTGAAAAGAAGTTGATAGTTTATTTTTCAAAATATAGTCGTTGTTAAAAGCAATTATATCCTCATTGGTAATTTGTTCTATTGGTTTATTGTGATAATATTTCAAGAATGTTTTTAACGCATCAGTATAAGTTTTGATGGTATTTTCACTGTATCTTTTTGAACTAAGCCATCGTTTAAATTGCGCTATTTTTTGTAAATGTATTTCACTTAACACAATTGGCAAATCCAGTTTAAACCTCAATCGGTTTGCTTCATTATCGGGCAAATGCCAAGCTTTTAAAGTATTACTCCACCTTGCATCTGTTAGTTTTTTAAAACGCGTAATCCATTCGGCATTTTTTTCAAAATATACCGCTATTCTGCTTTCGCCTTTATGCTTTACTATTTTTGCTTCCCAAATCATATTATCATGGTTGAAGTGTTTTGTGTATCATAAAATACTTCTTTTTATTGTTCATATATAAGCATACTTCGTTTGGTGGGTCACATTTATTGCCGTTGTTGGTGTTTTAGCGCAGCGACACCAACAACTTACCACTCCAACTTACCTCTTCAATTAGCATCAACAACATACCTCTACTCAAAATAATTCATGGTAATGAACTAAAAATTCAAAGTTGTTTGTTTCGTTTTTATAATACTCCTCAGACGAGTAATGATATGCACCTGATTCATTAAAAATTTTCCATTTTTCATGGTAAGGATTATTGTGAATATAGTTTAACTTTTGTTCTAGTACTTCTTTACTAAATAGTTGAATACTTAATGGATTTCGTTCCCATATTTGATATTTTCTATCTTTGGAAATAACTTTAAATTTTTCTAAAACCAATGGATGATTGACTGCTAAATCTGCTTTGATTTGTTGAGCAGTGTACTTCATAAAACTCAATTGAATTTTATCTAGTGTATTACCATCAAGTATTTGCCATATTAAGTGAATATGGTTAGGCATAATAACCAAGCCGAACACTTTAATTTTATGTTGTGTAGACAAAAAATATAAGCTTTGAATAATCATGTCCTTGTATTTATCTGGCTTCAATAAATGTTTCCATTCTAAAATAGTGGCTGTATAAAAATAGGGATAGTTCATTTTGTTTGATTTATGGTGAGGGTTACTAGTTGGTTATGGTTTGCTTGTTGGTGTCGCTTCGCTAAAACACCAACAAGGGCGAAAGTGTTTTGTGTATCATAAAATACTTCTTTTTATTGTTCATATATAAGCATACTTCGTTTGGTGGGTCACATTTTGTAACCAATTACTAATTTTAATTAAAAAAACAAATTTATATTTAATGTGTCCATTTCCAAATTTTAAAAAACACCAAATCGTTACCCATAAAAAAAGGGATGAATGCTTTAAACATTCATCCCTTTAAGTTTTATTGCTAAAAAAACTAAGCAGTAAGTGGCTTATTCTCTGTTTTCATTTGTGCGTAAATTTTTCAATTGTTAGTTTTACCTTCCAATTTTTCAATAGTTTTTTTTGCATTTTCTAAACGTATATTTTTATTTTTTTCTGTCATTTTTTCTTTTATCCATTTTTCCAACCGATGGTGAATTGGGATAAGTAACAATGCAATTGCAACCAATGCAATTAACATAAGCAAAGGTGAATGATGTGATGCTTGTTCTATAAAAGGATGAATTAATAAGTTGATAAATTCAAACACAATTAATAGCCCTAAAATCCCAAAAAAAGAAATCCATTTTTCGGTAACAATAACGCTGTGACTAAGAAGAATAAATACAACTATGAAGATTATTATACCAAGAACAATTAAAACAAATTGAATATTTTGTTTTCTTTCATTTTCATTTTTTATGTTTTCAGAATCTATTTCCTGCTGACGCAGCAATGCACTGAATGTTGCCGCCTCTATTGACTTCACCTTCTCTGATCCTAAAAGGGAATCTTTTATTGTACCTGCAAGACGATAATATTTATTTGAACTGTCTTGTTTCCCAATTTTATCAAAACTTTTATACAAATATTCATATGTTCTCAACTGCTGTACAATATCATTTGATTTAATGGAAAATTCAAGTGAGCGATGAGCATAATAAATTGCACTGTCATATTCTTTCATTGCAAGATATGCTTGTGCATAATCATTGTTAAACCAAGTATAAATAATCAATGAATCATTTTTTGCAAAAGTTATCTTATATTGCTTAGTGGCCTTTTTGAGGAATGGCATAGCAAGGTCGTAATCTCCTTTTGCAATATAGTTTTCAGCTATTGTAGCAAGCGAAGAGGTAATAAGATTATTGTTATTTAATTCATATGCCAGATTTAATGATTGCTGTGCAAATATTAAACCTGAATCTGGCTGAAATGCTTGTCCATATACAGAGCCAATTTCATTGTAAATAAAATTTAAACCTTGTTTATTTTTTTGTGCTATATAAATAGGAATCAGTTCCTTCATATATTTAACTGCTTCTGCATAATTTTTAGTTGCATAGTAGGAATAATCTATAACCCTAGTTATCATTAAAATTCCAACTGTATCACTTCTTGTTTTAAATGAGGAGAAAGTAGGTAATGCTATATTTAATGCTGTTGTATAATTGTGTTTGTCATAAGCTCTAAAAGCAAGAAAAACATTTCCGCAGTCAACGCCAGTATAATCATTCTGTTTTTTAAAATAATCTATAAGTTCTAATGATTGTTTAATGAGTATGTTTTCGTTCTTATTAAATGTATTCAAATACGATTTTATGACATTATATTTTTCTAGAGAATTACCATATTGATATTTTTCAAGAACATCTTTTGATAAATCTTGCGCATTTCCATGCATAAAACCTAACAAAAGGAATGCAGTAATCATAAAAAATATTTTCATTTTTTTTATACGATTCCAATTTATATTTTTATCTGTCATTAGCTTTTTCATTTCTTGCATATTTTTCATTGATTTTTAATGCTGCAATTGGAGCAATAATACAAGCAAATATCTGAGACTTTTAAGATGTATTTACTTGATTTTAAATTAATAATAATGATATTAGTCAGTGCTATTTTTAACAAATATATTTTATTTTTTTACATATCCAAGTCAACAAAATGGCCTTTAATTTTTTATTAGCATTAGCGTTTTTATGCCCAATATTTATATAACTTCTTACTTTAAAAATAATTATATTTTTAGAAACCAAAAAAGTATCACCATAAAAAAAGGATGAATGCTTTAAACATTCATCCCTTTTTAAGTTTTTGTTGCTAAAAAACTAAGCAGTTAGCGGTTTTTTCTTTAATGCTAATATTGAAAAATCAGTGTTTACTTTTTTAATGGTATTGCTTAATTTACCCAAACCAGTAATTTCCATATCTACTACATCACCGTCTTTTAACCACTGTGGTTTAAAGTTTTTGTCGTTCAATAATCCTGTTCCGTTTAACTCCAAAAAACAACCAGTTCCAACTGTTCCGCTTCCTATAACATCACCGGGAAGTATGTCTACACCATAAGCGCAACGTTCTAATATTTCTGCAAAAGTCCAGTCCATGTCGGCTACATTTCCTTCACTAACCAAAATGCCATTTACCCAACATTTCATGTTTAAATTATAAGCATTTCCTACATGGTTTGGTTTAGCAGGAACTTTATATTGTTCTAACTCATCAGGTGTAACAAAGTAAGGTCCTATTACTGTTGAAAAATCTTTTCCTTTTGCAGGCCCTAAGTTTAAAAGCATTTCTTCCATTTGCAAAGTACGTGCGCTCATGTCGTTCATAATCATGTAACCGGCTATGTATGCATCGGCTTCGCTTGCTTTTATGTTTCTACCTTTTTTACCTACTACAATGGCTGCTTCTAATTCAAAATCTAACTTTTGAAAATGATCGGGCATGCAATCAATTTGTCCTGGCCCTTGAATGGCATTGTGGTTGGTAAAATAAAATATTGGATATTGGTCAAACTCTTCAATCATGGGAACACCACGGTTTCTGCGGGCTGAGGCTACGTGTTGTCTAAATGCATAACCATCTCTACACGAAGTAGGATTGGGAATGGGAGCTTCTAACACCACCGCATTTTCTAACACAAAAGGCTTATCTACTTTACCTAATTTTATTTGCGCATCCCAGTTCTTGGCTTTTTCCATTACACTTTCGCCAGCAAATAAAAACTTGCGCATTTTATCAGGAAATGAAGCATCTAAATCTTTTAAATTCCAAATTTTTCCTTCGTGAATAATACCCAAAAGACTGCTTTTATTGTGTATGTATGTTACTAATTTCATTGTTTTATTGTTTAAAATAAATGCTTTTTAAAGCGTTCAAATATAATATCATTTTATGCGTTTGTGCTATATGAATTTTGTTTTTGGTAATTTATGCTTTTGTTGGTTTGTCCACGGCACAGGCGTGAACCAGCGCTTCATGTTTTGTTCCAAGGCTACCGCACGCATGTGGCGTGTGGCTGTAACAAAACAGAGTAAAGGTTTTTGCAAGTATTACCACAATAAACTTATCGGTAATAAACCTTTTTCACTAATATAATCTTTAGCACTTGAATAACGCCAATGATGTTGCTCTTCAACAAAGCCTGAAACAACAGGATTATTATGGATATAATTTACTTTTTGATCTATTACCTCGTTACTCCAAAGTTCTATTGGTTTATTATTATGTTGCCAAAATTGTTTGTTTTTTACATTACTACTTTTTTTAGCGGCTCTTTCCATCATCCAAAGCATCCATTCTTTTCTGCTTTCTTGTGGATTTTCCAAAATGTCTTTACTTAATTGTTTTGAGGTAAATTCTTTTAATTTCCCTAAAATAATAGCTGGATTATTATTCTTTGCACTAAATATTAAATGTACATGACTTGGCATTATGCACCAACAATATAACTCCATACCTAAATGTTCAATGCTGTATTTTAAACTATCGATTATTATTTGAAAATATTGCTCTCTAACAAAAACATCAATCCAATAAACAGTAGCAAAACTTACAAAGTAAATTCCTTCTTTGTTATGAAACTTGTACTTTCTACTCATAAAAACTAATGTAAATGTTTATTTATAATTTATGCTTTTGTTGGTTTGTCCACGCCACAGGCGTGAACCAGCGTTTCAGGTGGTTGGTTAGAATACTTAACCATGAACGAACAAAATGCTTAGTTGCTCTTCATTATTTTATATATATAAGTTTGGTTATCGATAGTTAGCTTCACAAAATAAATCCCATTTGCTTCTAAGCTATTTGCATTGTTCAGGTTAAATAAATTTATACCCGATTTGGTATTCATTTGATGGATATAAACTTGCTGACCCAATACATTTGTAACGGTTAAATCAGCTTGTTGGTTTGCCATACTTTCAAACGAAACGGTTAATTCATTGCCAAAAGGATTGGGATAAATAAGTACATTGTTGAGCATTTTAGTTTCTTTGATACTTGTATTCCAAACCTCTATTACTGTTTTAAAAGTGTCGTTACAACCAGACCTGTATGCAATCAGTTTGATAGGAATTATGCCAACACCAGTAAATTTAAAGCCAAACGGATCGGCATTATTGGAACTGCTATTGCCCATTTTCCATGAAACATAGTCGGCATTTACCGAATTATTTACAAAACAAAACGAGTCAGCATTTATTCTAGTAACTGTTCCAATGGCATTTGGACTTGGGTTTATTTTAAAAGTTTGTGTCGATGAATCAATGGCGTTATTTAAAGAATCAAGCACATATAACGTTACCGCATAGCTACCTATTTTGGTAAATGTATAAATAGGATTTGAGGTAGTTACTTCAGCTGAACTATCACCAAAATTCCATTTGAAATTATTGGCAAAAAGCGAATTGTTTTTAAAGTTAATGGTTTGCGGCACACATCCATTAAGCGAACCACCATCGAACGATGAAATGGCTTTACTTCCTAAAGTAAATGTAATAGAACTATCGGTGTTTTGAGTAATATTTGAAATAGTAACATTTGACGAAGCCCTTACGCCACCAGCAGTAGTTGGATAAAAATTAGATGAAGGATTGGTGCTACCGCTAAAGTTTCTATTGTTACTAGTACCAGGATATAAATCTCCGGCATCGCCTCTGTTTGTGGCTTTTTCCAAATGGCGTAATCCATCTGCTTGCATTAATCCAGTTCCGTATTTTGAAGTATCGTTGTTTACATTATTACTTCCACCTGCTGAAAGTAATTTTGCATAATTGCCATTGATATGCCAAATAGCCAAACCTTTTCCGGGTAAATATCTATCGTTTCCTTTTAATTGTTTGTTTTCTAATAAAAAGTATTCGGTAGCTTTTGAAGTATTTATTCTATAACTAAAATTACTATCAGCCGCACATTTTGGAATGGTATAAGTACCAATTTGCGAAATAATAGTTGGCACATGCCACTCTAACGACATTTTGCTCCAAGCATCAAATAAGCAAGGAGTTCTTTCGCCATTTAACCATGGTCCGCCTGCCATGTTTGTAAAGTTTCCTGCACCTTCGCCATTGCTTTGTGTGCTGTACAAATCGGGTAAATCAAGTATATGTCCAAACTCATGCGTAATTACCCCAATTCCTACTGCAGGATAGGAAGCATTGCTGTATCTTTTTTCTGGAAACATACAAAAAGATGAAATTGAAACAGCATCAACCAATAAAGAACCACTGTAAGTACTTCTAAAACTCCAAATATAGTCGTTTGCATTGGGGGCACTTTGTTCCTCTGCACCTATTCCCGAATGAAGAATTAATAAACCATCAACTTTACCGTTTGAATCATTGTCGTATTGTTTAAAATTAACGCCTGCAGAATCGGCAGCTACTACTGCATCGCGCACCAAATCGCGCGTGTTAGCGCTGTAATTAGCATTGCTTTTACCATAATTGATGTAATTTTTATCGGCCATGAACCAACCGTACACATCAGAATTTAAGGTTAATTGACCGTAAGATGTTCGCAAATAGTAATCTCTCACACTTCCTGTACCACCATAATTTATTTGGTTAAATAAATTTTCGTAAACAGATTTTGGATTAGTAGCTAATAAATCAGGATATTGAATTAACAACACACAAACTTTGTGAATTCCTTTGGCGGGAAAGCCTTGTGGACCTGCTTTGCCTAAATTTTTATCAATGTTTTGTGCAAGTTGAGAAAATGCTTCTGCTAATATTGCTTTTTGACTTTTACTGTAACGCAAGTTTTTTGAAAAACTATTTTTACCCGCAAAACTAGTTTTGTTGCTCGCCTTAATTCCACTTGGACTTAAATTGCCATTGGCATCAATATACGCATATTCAAAAATATGATTGCTGTTTACCAAAACTGTATAACCTTCGGGAGTTTCCAAGTAATTTTCTTGTTCATTGCCAAAGGCAACTAAAGTTATTACCGAACCATCTTGTTGTGTAAACGTGTTTGGCTCTGGCGAAACACTGCAATTACTGCGTTGTGCAAACATTTGCAAACACATAAAATAGGAAATACTTAGTAAAATTATTCTTTTCATTTTTGTAAAATAGAATTGCAAATTAATAATAGATTTAACATAAAAAAATTAGGGATGAAATATGACGGACTATAAACAATCAAACGGCTATTTTTTATAACCAAAAGGGCAATGTTTGCAAGCACTTTTACAACAATATCCACGTGTTTGGTGGTATAGTTCAGTAAAAACCATTAAACCATTTTCATTGAAATAATAATGAATATTTTGCACTAGTTTTTGTTCAGTAGAAACCGGTTTTGATTTTGTTTCTTTGTCCATTAGTTGTAGTAAAAATAAAAATCTCCCGTAATTTTTCCACTTATAAATTTACCCAACAGTTTACCGCTAAAATCATAACGATACACGTCACTATTGGCGTTAAAATCTTTTGTATCGCTTACATATATTTCGTTGTATTTTGGGTCAATTCCCAAACCATAAAACAGCCTATTTTCCTTGTTAATAATAGGATTTACTGGCAATAAAGTATCATTTATATTCATTTTAAAAACGCCTTCGTTAATCCAAAAAAGCATATTGCCATCTTTATTAATTCGTAACCTATTGGTGGCAGTATTTGGCGAATTGATGAGGAGTTTTTTGGCAATTTTTTTATTTAAATCATCTAATTGAATAATAAAATGTTTGTTATCAATTGCATTTACATCGCCACACAAAACCCAAATGCGATTATTCCCATCTTTTAAAATATTTTTAGGTGCAAAAGGCGTGCTAATGCTATCAATTATTTCATCGGTAAACTCGTCAATGACCATTATTTTACTGCTTCTAACATTGGTTACATAAGTATAACCATTTAATGAAAGCATTTCTTCTGACCATCCTTTAATGGCAATTTTTTTAATAATTTGCTTGCTTTGTAAATCAATTACAAAAATGTTGTTATCGTATAAATCGCTTACATAAGCTTTGCTATTGCTAATTTTAGTGATGTACCTTGGTGACCGCAAACCAGTAATGGTTCCTATACTTTTAAAGGTTTTCGGATTTATTATTTCAATTTTGCCTGAATTATTTATTACCAAATAAGCTTGTTCGTTTATAATATTTATTGACTGAAATACATCACCCAAGTTCCTGTTATTTGCCGACTGAAATACATTGTCTAAGCGTTGTTTCAAGCCATTATTTATGAAACCAAGTTCGGCATTTCCTTGCATATAATTTCCTTCATTTACTATAAAAACTCCGCCCGAAATAGAATCGGGAATGACAGTAATATCAGGAGTTTTCGGTGCTTTATCGCACGATAAAAACATTGCAAAGCAATAAGAAAATATAACTATTTTAATAAAGTTTATCATTGATTTGATTTTAATGAATTAAAATTTTTTGATGAATAGTTTGCTTGTTTTGAGTAACAGTTAAAATATAAATTCCAGCTTCAAAGTTATTGGTTTCAATCAATTTTTTTTCGTCTGAAATGGAATAAAAAACGGTCTCACCGAGTTTATTTACCAAACTAATTTGCGTATTATTTTTCAAATTATTCAGCGTTATATTTTCACCCATTTTTACTGGATTTGGATAAACAGAAAATGCAGTTTCTTCCTTTTCCAAAATATTAACTCCATATAATTGATTGATTACTCCAACAGCATCTAAATCGAAGCCACTGGCTGCAAAAGGAGTGGGCCAGGGGTCAATAATTTTTCTTCCATTTTTATCTCTTGCTGGGTATTGTGCATCTTTATTTCCAACTACGTCAATGAGTTTTACATGTGTAATTTTACCAATGTTTATAGACGATAAAGGAGCAAAAATGTTTAAGTCAAAAGGTGTTCCATAGCCGCTAATGTATTTACCTGCCAAACCATCTACTAAACTAGCATTACTGCCATCAAAATTTCCCAACTGAATGGTGGTGTCAATGTAGGAAGTTGCAGGGAAACGAACATAATGAATGCCATCGCTGCTTACTTCTACAAATGCCAATTCCATGTGCGAATCTGACTGTGCATTTCCTAAAGTAAAACCGTTTTCAAACACACAAAAATCAGGTCCTTCTTTATCGCTAATTGGATTATCAAATTGAAGAATGGCAATACCTGAATCGCCCAAACTAATTACTGAGCCATCTGCTTTTAACGTTCCATAAAACTCACTGCCCACAGTTGCTTTTCCAAGCGAGGTATCCAAATAATTTTGCCAACCTCTAGTTACATTACAAGAAGTAGCCCAACCTTTAATCATGCTGCTATCACGGTATATGGCTTTGGTGCTTCCAAACAAAACTTGAGGATCAAATTGCGCATAGCATAGCTTGCCAAAAAGCAAGATGATTAGGAGTATTTTATATTTCATATTTTTATTATATTTTTTCAGTTCGAGCGTAGTCGAGAACCAATTTAATTGTTCTCGACTACGCTCGAACTGACTTTAGGGTTTTATTTATTGTCCGTGGTTGCTGTCCTTACCAATCACTTGGAATTCGATTGGTGAGGACACCAACCGAGGACAAGATTATATCCTATCAACTTACAACAATCAACTGACAACTAACTTATTGTTTTACAAACTTACTATTCAGAACTCCATTTTCAGTTTCAATTTGAACAACATAAATGCCGTTTGCTAAGCTGTTTATATCTATGGTTTTTTGCTTGCTTTGCAATACCATTTTACCTTGAATATCTATAATATTTATAATTGAATATCTTTCATTATAATCAATGTTTATTGTATTTAAACTTGGATTAGGATAAACAGAAAACATATTTGATTTTGATGTTTCTTTCACTCCGGTTATTATATCATATGTTAGATTATCAATGCAGAAAAAAGCAGGCGTATTCATTCCAAATTGGCCCACATCTGTAGATTCTAATTTAAATGCAATAGTATCAAAAATACCGAAAATACTTAGGTCAACATAGGTCCAATCTTTTATAATATAATCTTTGGTATTGTCTGCATTTCTGTAATCTGCTAAATAAAAAACAACACTATCTTTGCTTGTTGGAACTCTACTTTGTGATTTTATAATTACCCTAAAAAAGTCCGCTTCATCACCAGATTTTCCACCAAATTTTTTAGCAAATCCATCACCATAAAGCATGCTAAAATATGGATAAGTGGAATTATTTATCCATATTCCTTTTGCTTTTAAAGCTCCACAGGCCCCACTTGAAGCAATTGTTTTAAAGAAACTATTACCATTGCTAACAGCATAGTTATTAGAATTTTCAGCACCTTTTCCATTAGCTGAACTATATAAATTAGTAAATCCTTGAGTAGTTGAATCGGTGCTGTTTGAAACAGCAAAACCACTGTTCCAAAAATTATAAGAAGGGGAAACAGAAAATGAACTAGGAAATCTAACACCACCACTTATGTATTCTTCCATAAAAATATTGCTTCCTCTGTTCCAAAAGGTTTGTCCGTAGGGAATAATTAAGTTTTCAAATGTAGCAGTATCAGCATTTGTAATGATATTATCTATGCAGAAAAAAGCAGGGGTATTCATTCCAAATTGGCTGGTATCACTGCTGCTAAGGGTAAATTTTAAACTATCCAAACTGCCCAAAGTTTGTAAGTTTATATACGTCCAATCTTTTATAATATAATCTTGTGCGTTATTTGAAAATCTGAAATCAGCCAAATAAAAATCTACTTTTTCTGATTTCATGTTTCCATTTTGATAAGCATTGATAGTAACTTTAAACCAATCGGAATCATTGCCAGAAACTCCACCAAACTTTTTAGCAAAAGCATCGCCTTTTTTCATGCTTAAAGCCGCATAAGTAGTATTTGAAATATATAATCCTTGAATATTATTTTGCTTTAAATGTATGAATGTTTCGTTCTGTGAAACCGCGTAATTATTACTGTTTCCAACTCCTTTGTTGGCATAACTTGCATATAAATTTGAATAATCACCCACTATAGTATCATTGGTTTTGGAGTATGCCCAACCACTGGTCCAAAATCCACCATAACTGATGTCGTAATTGTTTTTAAAATCGCACGAACCACTGCTAAATTTGGAATCAAAATTTCCATTAGCAGGAATTTTATAATCGTTTGCACCTTGCAGCGTAATGTCTTCAAAGTTGGAAGTTTGCGCATTTAAATGGGTACAAATAAATGCTGTTATTCCTAATGCAATTGCGATGCTGTAAAATTTATTTTTCATAATTATAGTTTATTTTTTGGTGATAGCATATTGTATGGTAAATTGAAAATTTCTTAAAGGCATTGGCCTGTCGGGCATTATTATATAGCATTTATTCCAAATATTGTTTATTCCAAATTGAAGCGAAAGGTTATTTTGTTCATTGAAAATAAAGCGTTTTGAAACCACTAAATTCCCAATTTCAAAATCATTGTTCCATTCACTTAAATCTGTTTTGGTATAACTAACTCCAGTATAAATATGGTTGTATTTTAGGGTAAAATTGTTATAAATATAATACAAATTGATGACGTGTTTGATGCGTGGCGTAAATATTAATTGCAAGTCGTTTTTATTATCAATAGCAGTTAAAAAGCTGCCTAAATAATTGATTTGAAAATTAGCATTTTTTGAAAATTGATAACTGCTTTTTGCAATGATTTCAATTCCCTTAGCACTTACATTTCCAATATTTATTGGTGAAAAAACAGCAGCATTGATTGGAATCCATTGAATATAATTTTCGGTGTTTCGATAAAACATGGATAAGGTAAAATCAAATAAAAACTGCTCCTTTTTTTGATTGAAGTTCAAAGCACAATCACTGCTCCAACCTTGTTCCGATTGCAAATTGATATTGCCACCGTTTTTCCAATATAAATCGTTAAAAGTTGGTAAGCGATAAGTTCTTGCTACGTTTGCTTTAAATAGCACATTTTTAAACAATGTTTTTTGTAAATAATAGCTTGGCATTATTGGAATAAAACGTTCGTTTACCAATTCTTTTCTTACACCAAATTGCTGTAAAAACTGGTGCTTTTTGTTTTGATATTTATAATAAACAAATCCTGAAAAGCGGTTCTGATTCACTGCTTTTTCATAACCATCTACATTGGCAAAAGCCAACCAATCAATGATACCAATATGAATGCTATTATTTTCATTGAAATAAATGTTTTTTTCAGCCGATAAATTATAAGTATAGCTTCTACTAAACGATTTTGGAATATCGTTGCTTTCATAAAAAAGCTCATCATAAAAATAAGAAAGTTTCATTTCATTATTTCCTCTCAAAGTTTTGTTATTCCAAGTCAAGGCAGCTCTCAAGTTTTTGTCTTTTTGCTTAGCATTATTAGGCAATGCCGATAAATTTGGGGCAATTTGTTTGTTATTTTCTCCATACCAAACCAAAGCTGTAAATGAGGTTTTAGCATTTTTTTGAAACGATAAAACTTGCTGAAAACCGTTGGTGTTTAAGCCTGCATTTTTTTGAAAATAGGTATTGTTTTTGTATTCATATTCAAAATTATTATTGCCAAAATTATTATAAATTTTAGTGCTTGAAAATAATCGATTATGGTTATAGCTTATTTTGATGGCATTTTGAAACACCCCATAATCAAAAGCACTTGCTAATAATTCTACTTTAGGTTTTTGTTGCGTAGCAATAGTGTTATTTAAAAACAGCAAACCAGCCATGGCACCACTTCCCCAAATGCCTCCATTCCCTCCATATTGTAACGAAATTTCATCACTAAAAAAAACTGGAATGGAGCTAAAATCTATTTGTCCATTCATAGGGTTTTGAATATTTATTCCGTTCCAAATTACTGGTGTATGATAGGCGTTACTTCCCCTAAAACTAGCTGTAGCCAAACCACCCGAACCATAATTACGAATAAAAACAGGGGTGTTTTCTTGTAGCACTTCTGCCATGGAGTTTCCTTGTCGGCTTAATAATTCTGGCGCTGAAATGCTTTGAATTATACTGGCATTATTTAAATTGTTTAAACGTAAACTTTTAATAAAAACAGGCTGTAGTTTAAGTGCAGAATCAGCTTGCTTATTTTGGCTAAAAGCCAAAACCGCAATCAAGTTCATTACCAAAGTACAACTATATTTTTTCATTTAATTCAAATAAATACTGCTGTAGCAAACGACCTATTGAAAATTGTAAAATACAATTCAACCAGCGTTAAAGTAATGATACCGATAAATAAAACTTTTAAAAGTTTTGTGGTTTCGAAATCACTGCAAGCTTTTTTTCCCGAAAGCTACAATCTGTTTTGCTATTGGCAGGTCTTCTGACTCGCATCATTTTTGTTTGGTCTTCCCGTTCCGCTTGGCGGAACAGTGACTAGAATAGAAACAAAAAATGATTTTAGTTTTTAGGCTAAAATAAGATGCTCACAGCAGCGGGTACTGTCCAGGTTTTCCACCTGATTCCCTTTTAATTTTTGAAACGGATATAACTCCATTTAAAAACCAAATGCGAAGCAAATATAATTTGAATGTTGGCAAGTACAAGGTTTATTTTTTTGGAAAGCTGATTTGTTAAGATTTAACAAAGCTTTAGCTTCAAGCGAAGGCTTAGTTTTTGAATAGTTCAAAACTACTTTTAAACATTCGTCAACTAAATTTCATAATCTGCTAAAATTATCGGTTTTTTGTGTTTCAAAATTATGTCAGATATCATCAAGCTTTTACCAGAACATGTAGCTAATCAAATAGCAGCGGGCGAGGTAATTCAGCGGCCATCAAGTATAGTTAAAGAGCTTTTAGACAATAGCATTGATGCAGGTGCAACGCATATAAAGCTAATAGTAAAAGATGCTGGAAAAGCATTGGTTCAAGTAATAGATAACGGAAAAGGTATGAGCGAAACTGATGCACGTATGTGTTGGGAACGCCATGCTACTTCAAAAATTACCAGCATTGCCGATGTTTTTAAAATAAAAACAATGGGTTTTCGTGGCGAAGCTTTAGCCTCCATTGCTTCTGTGGCAAAAGTGGAACTTAAAACCAAAAGAGATGAAGATACAGTTGGCACTTTTATAGTAATAGAAGGAAGCAATACCATTACGCAAGAAGCAACGGCTTGCCCAACGGGAACAAGCATTACCGTTAAAAATTTGTTTTTTAATATTCCCGCACGCAGAAATTTTTTAAAGTCAAATCCTGTAGAATTACGCCATATCATTGATGAATTTACCAGAGCTGCTTTGGCTAATCCAAGCATTGGTTTTGAACTTTTTCATAACGATGATTTATTACACCACTTAAAACCTGCCGATTTTGCTTTTAGAATCTGTGATTTATTTGACGATAAAAAACCTGAAAATTTGTTATTATTCGAAGAACAAACCACCATTATTAACGCAAGTGGATTCATTGGAAAGCCACAAATAGCAAAGAAAACAAGGGGCGAGCAATTTATTTTTGTAAACAATCGTTTTATAAAAGATGCCTATTTGAATCATGCCATTGTTAGCGGATTTGAAAACATCATAGCCAAAGATCAATACCCATTTTATTGTATCAATATTGAAATAGATCCATCAAAAATAGATGTAAATATTCATCCAACTAAAACAGAAGTAAAGTTTGAAGATGAGCGAAATATTTATCAAATTTTAAGAGCTGTAACACGTAAAGTTTTAGGTGAAAATTTTGAAACACCTGCATTGGATAACAGTCATGAAGACAACCGTTTTTTGCAACGAGATTTGTATAATAATCAAGCTACACATTTTAATAATATTCAAAGTAACAACTCGCAAACCATTGGTAAAGCTAGTGATGGCAAAAACGATTTGTTTAAAAATGAATATGCAAACTCCCGAAATTTTAAAAAGCAACAAACTACTAATTGGGAAGATTTATTTAAAATAGCTGCACCGGAACCGTCATTAGAAGCACAAAATTCAATGGAGCAAAATGCACAACAAACGCTCATTGAAAATAACAAACAAAATAGTCAGCAGTTTTTACAAATTCAACAAACTTATATTGCTACGCAAATAAAAAGTGGCATGCTGTTAATTAGTCAACAAGCAGCACATGAACGAATTTTATTTGAAAAATATTTAATTGCTATCAAGATGCAGCCCATTGTTAGTCAGCAAAAATTATTTCCAAAAGCCATTACTTTAAATGCGAACGATGAAAGTATTTTACGAGAAATATTGCCTGAAATTAAAGCCTTGGGATTTGATGTAAATGAATTTGGAAAAAACACATTTGTAGTAAATGGTGTTCCGGCCGAAATGCAATACAATAATGAGCAAGATTTGATTTTGGATTTAATAAGCAACTATAAAGAAAACAGAAATTTAGCCGATAGTAAACACGAATTAATAGCTAAAATTTTAGCCAAAAAGGCAGCCATTAAGGCTGGCACTGTGCTTGCCATCGATGAAATGAATCGAATTGTTGATGAGCTTTTTGCATGTAGCGAACCTAAATATTCGCCCGATGGAAAAGCTTGTTTACTTACACTTACTATGGCCGAATTAGCCAATATGTTTAAATAAATAGTTCCAATAAATAAAAAAAAATGTTCAAACAATATCGTCCACCAAGTGCAAGTGTATTGCCACCGGCAGTAAAAAATTTGTTAATCATTAACGGTCTTTTTTTCTTAGCAACTTATGTTTTAAAAGACAGAAATGTGGTAGATTTAACCAAAACTTTTGGGCTATTTTTTCCATTAAGTCAAAACTTTAAACCATTTCAGCTGCTAACTTATATGTTCATGCATGCCGATTTTTTTCATATTTTTTTCAATATGTTAAGCTTGTATATGTTTGGTACTAGCATTGAAAATTTTTGGGGTTGGAAACGTTTTAGTGTTTTTTATTTAGTAACAGCTTTAGGTGGAGCTGTTGTTTATTTATTGGTAAAATACATTGAAATCTCACAGTTAAAATCGCAAATTCCATTAGACGTTTATAACATGGTAGTGAACGATGGAACGGAAATGATTAAGAACGGTTATAATTATACCAACACGCAGGCTGCCGATTTAAATTTACTCATAAATATTCCTGTTATAGGTGCAAGTGGCGCGGTTTATGGTGTGTTGCTAGCCTTTGGAATGATGTTCCCAAATACCGAAATTATGATGCTCATGTTCCCAGTTCCTATCAAAGCCAAATATTTGGTTTTTATCATGGGAGGGATGGAATTATTACTTGGTGTAAATAATGCCGCTGGCGATAATGTGGCGCATTTTGCCCATTTAGGAGGTATGTTATTTGGCTTTATTTTGGTTAAATATTGGAACAAAACCAATAGAAATACTTTTTATTAATCGTTTAATTATTAATCAATTTTCTCATGTCGTTATTAGATGATTTAAAATACAAGTTGATACATAAAAATGCAGTGGTAAGAATAATTGCATTGAACGTTTTGGTGTATTTGGTATTTGGACTTGCACATGTTTTATTTTGGCTTTTTCAAGCCAATGATATTTTATCGTTGGTAGAAAAAAAATTTGTTTTATATGCCAGTTTGAATAGTTTTATCATGCAGCCTTGGGGTATTATTACCTACATGTTTTTTCACGATGGATTTTTTCATATTCTGTTTAACATGCTTTGGTTGTATTGGCTAGGCATGTTACTTCACGAATATTTGGGCAATACCCGCGTGTATCAAATTTATTTTGTTGGTGGTATTTTTGGCGGTTTTCTTTATATGTTTTCCTATAATGTTTTTCCTGTTTTTAGCGTTAGTTTAAACGATTCTTATGCATTAGGTGCATCGGCAGGAGTGCTTGCTATAGTTGCGGCCGCGGCTACTTTGCTGCCTAATTATACAGTCATGTTATTTGGAATTTTCCCCGTTCAGTTGCGTTATATAGCATTGTTTTCTGTATTAATTGATTTGTTAAATATTCCTAGCAATAATGCAGGTGGAAGAATTGCCCATGTGGGTGGTGCGCTTTCAGGATTTTTATTTATAAAATACCTTTATACCAATAACGATTTAACCAATTTTATTCATTCGATAAGTACTTTTTTCAAAGGATTTTTCAAGCAAAAACCTGTATTGAAAGTGCATCATAAAGCTGATTCAAAAGTAAATTTCAGTGCTAAAGCAAATAAGCCAAATCAGGCAGATATAGATGCAATTTTGGATAAAATAAGCAAAAGCGGTTACGAAAGTTTAAGCTCAAAAGAAAAAGAATTGCTTTTTAAAGCGAGTAAGGAATAATGGCAACTAGCTTCTAGCAGCTGGCTTCTGGCTGTTTGATATTAATAATAAATACAATTTATTTTTTGCTAGTTGCTAGCGGCCAGCAGCCAGCAGCTATTTTATCAATCCATTTTCCAATAAATATTCAGCTATTTGAACGGTATTGGTGGCAGCACCTTTGCGCAAATTATCAGCTACAATCCATAAGTTTAACGAATTTGCTTGGCTTTCATCACGCCTGATTCTTCCCACAAAAACCTCATCTTTTCCATCGGCAAATAACGGCATTGGATATTCAAAATTTGCAACATCATCCTTTAAAATTATTCCGCTGGTATTGGTTAAAAGCGAACGCACTTCTTGTAAATCAAAATCGTTTTCAAATTCAATGTTTACACTTTCTGAATGTCCGCCAGTAGTAGGAATTCTAACACATGTGGCAGTAACATTGATGGAATCATCGCCCATAATTTTTTTGGTTTCCAACACCATTTTCATTTCTTCTTTGGTATAACCATTTTCCATAAAAATATCAATTTGTGGAATGGCATTTTTATCAATTTGATATTTATAAGCCATTTCGCCTGCAATTCCATTTCGTTCATTTTCCATTTGCTGAACTGCTTTTACGCCAGTTCCTGTAACCGATTGATAAGTAGAAACCACCACACGTTTTATTTTATATTTTTGGTGCAGGGGCTGCAATACCAAAACCATTTGAATGGTAGAACAATTTGGATTGGCAATGATTTTATCGTTGGCAGTTAACACCTTTGCATTTACTTCAGGAACCACTAATTTTTTGGTTTCATCCATGCGCCATGCCGATGAATTATCAATGACGTAACAACCTACTTCAGCAAACTTAGGCGCCCATTCCAATGAAACGCTACCACCTGCAGAAAACAATGCCACTTGAGGTTTTTTATCAATGGCTTGTTGCATGGTATGCAAAGTATATTCAGTTCCTTTAAAGCTTATTTTTTTACCTGCCGACTTGTCGGAAGCAACAGGAATAAACTCGGTAATTGGAAAATTTTTCTCTGCCAAAACCTTTAACATTACTGAACCCACTAAACCGGTGGCACCAACTACTGCAACTTTCATGTATTTTTATAAATTATATGCTGCGAAAGTAAATGATAAATTGGAATTATAAAGTATGAAGTCCCGACACATCGGGAAAGTATGAATTATAAATGATGAAGTATGAAACTATTCTTTAATAATTTTGATATTTTGTTTGTTCATACCATCAATACTCAAGAAATACATGCTGCTTTGCAATGTTTCAATGTTTACAATTGTTTCGTCAAGGTTTTAAACCTATCATGGCTGTAATTATTCAAATTTTAGACTTGATAATTCTCGTCTCTACTCGGTTCTTAATGCTTCTACCGGGCTAATATTCACTGCTTTTTGGGCGGGAATAATGCCGGCTAAAGCGCCAGAAATTACTAAAATTACAAGCGCTTTTAGGGCAATAACTATATCTACACTTGGGTTTTGAAACATGCCCGTTTCTTGTCCTTTTAGCGCTATGTTTACTGCTTCTAACGCAAAAACACCACACACCAAACCAATATAACCAGCAATGGAAGTGAGTAAAATACTTTCCCAAATTACTTGACTCATAATATTTAATGGTGAAGCGCCAATGGCTCTTCGCACGCCAATTTCTTTGGTTCGTTCTTTTACTATGATGAGCATAATATTACTCACACCAATAACACCTGCTAATAAAGTTCCAATTCCCACAATCCAAACTAACACTTCAATTCCACGAAACAAGCCCATTAGTTTTTTAAACTCTTTTTCACTGTTCCAAGTGCCAATTGCTCTGTCATCGTCAGGCGAAATGCTGTGCCTGTTTTTCATTAAAACCTTGATCTTTTCTTCTACCATAGAAGCGGAATAAGCAGGCTTAGCAGTTAAAGTAAACCAACCAATTTTTCCACCAAAATTAAATGCATTTTGGAAAGTGGTAAATGGAATATAAATGGTTTGCATTTTTTCTTGCACATCATCGCCACTGTTATCGGCTTTTAGGGTGCCTATTACTTTAAAATATATTCCGTTTACCTGAATGTATTTATTAATTGGAGCTTCGTTTTTTGGAAATAATATTTCGGCAACTCTTGGTGCAATGACACAAACTTTTCTGCGTTCTTTGATGTCTAATTCATTTAAAAAACGGCCTTCAATAATTTTAAAAGTTTGAATTAATTTTGTTTCTGGAAAATCGCCACGAACAGTAAATGCACCAGTAAACTTCCCACGATTCACATTGTTTTCGCCTCTGTAACCACCTAATTGCGCAGCGGGAGCTATTACTGCTAATTCTGGCACATTGTCTTTGATGGCCTGAATGTCTTCTGTTTTAAAATCAAAACTTCGTCCGCGAGGCAAACCTTTATAAGCAATGGAAGTATTTTGAGTCCACATATACACCGCATTTTTTGCAGTTCCACCAAACGATTCCGTCACACCATTTTCTAATCCATTTCCGGAACCCAACATAATAATCAGCATAAAAATTCCCCAAAACACGCCAAAAGCAGTGAGGGTAGTTCGCAGTTTATTTTTACTCAGTGTTTGATATATTTCCTTTATTTTTTCCAATTTTATTTTAAATATTTATTTCAATAAAAAAGGCAATTTATAAGTTAAAACAATCAATAAAAACTATTTTATTTAAAAGGCTTAATCTTTATCCTATAATTGAAATTAAAGCATAAAAAAACCTCCAACAAGAAATTGTTGGAGGTTTTTAAAATGTTGTTATAGCTATCAACCACGCCATAGCGTGGCAAGCTAATAACTATTTATTTAGCTTTTTTTCTATCAAAATCTACAACAATTGGAGTTGCAATAGCAATAGATGAATAAGTACCAAATACGATACCCACCAATAATGCAAAAGTAAATCCTCTAATTACTTCACCACCGAATATAAATAACACCAATGCCACCATAAATACAGTTAAAGAAGTAATAATGGTACGGTTTAAAGTATTATTCAAAGCGTTGTTAATAATTGAATGTGTATCTTCTTCGCGTTTGTGAATATTTAAAAATTCACGAATACGATCGAATACAACCACGGTATCATTAATTGAGAAACCAATGATGGTTAATATAGCCGCAATGAATGCTTGATCTACTTCCATAGTAAACGGCAATAAACCATCAAAAATAGAATAGAAACTTAACATCATCATTACGTCATGCGCTAAAGCGATGATAGCTCCTAAAGTATATTGCCATTTACGGAAACGCACCCAAATGTATAATCCAATTCCAAACATAGAAATAATAACGGCCCAGAAAGAACCAGTTTTAATATCGTTTGCAATGGTTGGACCAACTTTAGCCGAACTTAAAATAGTAATTTTATCATCTACTTTGCTTAAGCCTTCAACTAATTTAGCTTGAACTTCGTCAGCTACAGTTGCAGAAACGTCTTCAATTTTATAAGTAGTAGTAATTTTTAATTTGTTATCAGTTCCAAATGATTTTACTTCAGGTGCATCACCAAAAGCGCCTTTTAAAGCCTCACGAACTTGAACAGATTCTACAGGCTTGCTGAACTGGATTACATAAGTGTAACCACCTTTAAAATCAACGCCTAAAGTAAATCCTTTAGTAAACATTGACACAATTCCACAAGCTATAATTACACCTGAGAATAAGTAAAATTTCTTTCTATTTCCAACCCAATCAAAATGAATGTTTTTAAATGCATTCATGGTTTTTGCAGTTGCATATTTTATTTCATGTCCTTTTTCAATCCACCATTCAGTAACTACACGGGTAAATAATACAGCAGTAAACATAGATGATAAAATACCAATGATTAAAGTAATAGCAAATCCTTGAACTGGCCCTGTACCAAAAATATACATTACAAATCCAGCTAATAAAGTGGTTAAGTTTGAATCTATAATAGAAGAACTTGCATGTTGGTATCCATCAGCAATGGCATTTTTTAAACTTCTTGCACCTAATAATTCGTCTTTAACACGTTCGTTAATTAGTACGTTTGCATCTACCGCCATACCAATGGTTAGTACGATACCAGCAATACCAGGAAGTGTTAATGCAGCACCCATTGAGGCCAATACACCAATAATGAAAAATACGTTTAATAGTACAGCAATATCGGCTACATAACCTGAGTTACTATAATACAATACCATGAATATTAAAATTACGATGGTAGCAATAATCATACTCCATAAACCTTGGCTAATTGCCTCAGCACCCAAACTTGGCCCAACAACTGCTTCTTCAACTATACGAGTGGTAGCAGGTAATTTACCACTTTTTAAAACGTTTGATAAATCCAATGCTTCTTCTTCAGTAAATCCACCATTAATTACAGAACGTCCGTTAGGAATTTCGTTTTGTACATTTGGCGATGAATAAACTAAATTATCTAACACAATAGCTATTGAATGACCAACATTTTGTTTGGTTAAATTTTTCCATTCAGTAGTTCCTTGTCCGTCCATTGCCATGTTTACTTCCACTTGGCCAGTAACTTGCGAAATATCACGGTTAGCTTGAATAACTCTTTCACCACTCAT
>CANGGG010000051.1 GCA_947453415.1 Bacteroidota bacterium
AGGCTAAAGACTTGCGAGAACTGGGGGGGGAAAGAAAAAAGAAAAAAGAAAAAAGAAAAAAGAAAAAAGAAAAAAGAAAAAAGAAAAAAGAAAAAAGAAAAAAGAAAAAAGAAAAAAGAAAAAAGAAAAAAAAGTGGATTTTGAAAAAGTATATATGGTCAAGATGAACGCCTAAAAAACTCTCACTCGCAAGATGCGAGCAAGTGCATGAACCATCCAACAATCAACCACTAAACACTCAAACTTACACTGGCATTTCCGCCATCAAACTTTCCTGCAGGGTTATATTTTGTAATTTTAACACTAATGTTTTCTAAATGATTGTAGTCAGTTTTTAGTTTTGTAATAATGCTTTGTGCCACTGTTTCTATAAAGTCTCGTGGAATTTCCATTTCGGAATTTACTATGGCAAAAACCTTTTCATAATCGAGTACATCGCTAATAAGCTCATAGGATTTATTATTTGCCACATTTTCGGTCAACGTAATATCCACCCTAAATTTGCCACCATTTACTTTTTCAAAATCATACATTCCGTGGTATGCAAAAAATTCAAGATTTTCTAAACAAGTTTGTACTTTCATGGGTTGTTAAAATAATAAACAAAAAAACTACTTTCGCACCGTAATAAAAAACCTTTATTAGTTGTTTGCGTTTAATTGCAAAGCAACCAATAAATAAGTAAAATAAAAACCATGACTACAAACTCACAAGAATTTACAAGAGCTAACAAGCAAGATGTTTACAACCATCCCGATTATTATTTATTGGATGAATTATTGAGTGAAGAACATAAATTAATTCGCAGCGCAGTGCGTGATTATGTAAAAAAAGAATTGTCGCCTATTATAGAAGACGTAGCTCAAAAAGCTGTTTTCCCTCAATTTATGGTAAAACAATTAGGTGAACTAGGTTGCTATGCTCCGCAATTACCAATAGAATATGGTTGTGGTGGAATGGATTATATTACCTACGGAATCATGATGCAAGAGTTAGAGCGTTGCGACTCGGGGGTTCGATCTACCGCTTCTGTTCAAGGAAGTTTGGTCATGTATCCTATTTATAAATTTGGTAGCGAAGAACAAAAACATAAATATTTACCCAAATTAGCAAAAGGCGATATGTTAGGTTGCTTTGGTTTAACAGAGCCTAACCATGGTTCTGATCCAGGTGGAATGACTACCAATTTTAAACCTGCTGGCGATGGCAAACATGTTATATTGAACGGTGCTAAAATGTGGATTTCAAATTCACCTTATGCCGATGTAGCAGTGGTTTGGGCTAAAAACGAATTAGGAAAAATAAAAGGTATCATTGTAGAACGTGGCATGGAAGGATTTACCACGCCCGAAACACATAACAAATGGAGCTTGCGTGCTAGTGCAACAGGTGAGTTAGTGTTTAACGATGTGTTGGTTCCTATTGAAAATATATTACCTGGCGTAGAAGGTTTAAAAGGTCCTTTGACTTGCTTAAATTCTGCTCGTTACGGAATTAGTTGGGGCGCTTTGGGTGCAGCCATGGATTGTTATGAAACAGCATTGCGTTATAGCAAAGAACGTGTTCAGTTTGGTAAACCAATAGCTGGTTTTCAATTACAACAAAAGAAATTAGCCGAAATGATTACTGAAATTACCAAAGCACAATTATTGACTTGGCGTTTGGGCGTGTTAATGAACGAAGGCCGCGCTACCCCTGCTCAAATAAGTATGGCCAAGCGTAACAATGTAGACTTAGCTTTAAACGTTGCTCGCAATGCACGTCAAATGTTAGGCGGAATGGGCATTACTGGCGAGTATCCAATTATGCGCCACATGATGAACTTAGAATCGGTAGTTACTTATGAAGGTACCCACGATATTCATTTATTGATTACAGGGTTAGACATTACAGGCGAAAACGCATTTGTATAAATTCATTTATAATTTAATTAAAAAAAAGGCTAAGAGTGAAAACTTATAGCCTTTTTTTATAGATTATTTTTTAACCCAAACCTTTGGTTTCGTTTCCTTATTTTCTTTTAATTTAAAAAGTAATTTTAAAAAAACCTGAAAATACTTTTAAAAATTGATAGTTATATTTTGGCTAATAATTATATTTTCGCATTTTAAAAACAAACGATCAATTGAATATAAAAATGAAAAATTTTATCCTATTACTTTCTGTCTTTTTAGTATTGCATACCAATGCACAAAAAACAGTAAAAAATGCTGCCCCCGTAAAAACTTTTGTTACCGTTGAAAATACATCGGCAGATGGAAAGTACAAATACACCACGGTTACAAACGATCCATTAGGCGTAAGAACTTACAAATTAGCAAATGGTTTAACAGTAATGATGAGTGTAAATAAGAAAGAACCACGTGTTCAAACTTATATAGCTACCAATGCTGGAAGTAAAAACGATCCTGCCGATAATACTGGTTTAGCCCATTACTTGGAGCATATGTTGTTCAAAGGAACCGATGTATTTGGAACAAAAGATTGGAAGAAAGAAAAAGAACAATTAGATAAAATTGATGCTTTGTATGAAGTTTATAACAAAACTACTGACGATAAAAAACGCACCGAAATTTATCATTTAATTGATTCGGTAAGTGGTGTTGCAAGTACATTTGCCATTGCCAATGAATACGATAAAATGTTAATGTCGATTGGTGCGCAAGGAACCAATGCATTTACAAGTTTAGAGCAAACGGTTTATGTAAATGACGTGGCACAAAATCAAATAAGCAAATGGCTAACCATAGAAGCTGAACGTTTTAGAGCACCAGTTTTACGCTTGTTCCACACAGAATTAGAAGCAGTTTACGAAGAAAAAAATATTAGTTTAGACAATGACGGTCGCAAGGTTTACGAAGCATTATTAAGTAATTTATTTAAAAGCCATCCATACGGAACACAAACTACCATTGGCACAGTGGAGCATTTGAAAAATCCTTCATTGGTTAAAATTCGTAATTTTTATAATACTTATTATGTGCCAAATAACATGGCAATTGTTTTAAGTGGCGACATTAATCCGGATGCTTTAATAGCAGAAATAGATGCTAAATTTAGTTACATGCAACCAAAAGTTATTCCTGTATTTAACAGTCCTGTTGAAAAAGTAAGAACAGAACCAACCATTGTAAATGTATATGGACCTGATGCTGAAAACATGATGATAGGCTACAGATTGCCAGGATCTGGCACCAAAGAAGAAATGCTTTTTACTATGTGTGATATGATTTTATCAAATTCAAAAGCGGGCTTAATTGATTTGAATTTAACTAAAAAACAAGCCGTTTTAGCTGCATCGTCTAGCGTTTGGGTAAACCATGATTATAGTATTTCGTTTTTAACGGGTAAGCCTAAAAAAGGTCAATCGTTGGATGAAGTTCGTCAGTTATTATTAGACCAAATAGAGATCATTAAAAAAGGAAACTTTGATGAAAGTATTTTAAAAGCAATCATTGCCAATTTGAAAATAGCAAAAATTGAAGAGCAAAAATCCAATGGTGGCCGAGCTGGTGCTATGCTTGATGCATTTACACTGAACCGCGATTGGAAAAATTCAGTATCTATGATCAGTGACATGAACAAAATTACAAAAGCAGAAATTGTGGCTTTTGCCAATCAATTTTTTACCAATGATTACGTAGTTATTAATAAAAAAATAGGGGAAGACAAAGAAATTACTAAAGTTCCAAAACCAATTATTACTCCTGTTAGTGTTAATAGAGATGATGTTTCACCATTTGTTACTAAAATAAATGAAACACCTAATGATAATATTAAACCTAAGTTTTTGGATTATAGCAAAGATTTGATTTTTGATAATTTAAAAGGAAAAGCACCTATTTATTATGTGCAAAATAAAGACAATGATTTGTTCCAATTATATTATGTGTTAGACATGGGTAAATTCAATGATTTGAAACTCCCTTTTGCCATTAACTTATTACAATATTTGGGTACTGATAAAATGACAAGTGAGCAAATTAGTAAAGAGTTTTTTAAATTGGCTTGCGATTTCAATGTGTCGGCAAATAATGAACAAGTATATGTTACTTTAAGTGGTTTAAATGAAAATTTTGAACCCGCTGTAAAGTTATTCGAATATTTATTGGCAAATGCAAAACCTGATACTTCGGCTTTAAATAATTTAATAGAGCGTACCTTAAAAGGCAGAACAGATGCTAAATTGAACAAAAATGCTATACGCAGCGCGCTTACGGCTTATGCCATTTATGGTGCTAAAAACCCAAATACTTATATGCTTTCAGAATCAGAATTACATGCTTTAAATGCCGCTGATTTAGTAAAAAATTACATACAAAAAATTAGCCAATACAAACATAATATTTATTATTTCGGTCCGCTTTCAGTTGGCGCATTGAAAAACACATTATCAGTTTACCACAAATTACCTGCTTTGCAACTAGCATATCCGGCAGCTATTAGTTTTAAACGCAATGAAACCAAAGAAAATACTGTTTATTTTACCGATTACAAAATGGTTCAAGCAGAAGTTTCTTGGTTAAATAAATCGGATAAAAATTATGATTCAACAGCCGTACCAACCTTACAATTATTTAACGAATATTTTGGTGGTGGAATGAGCAGCATTGTTTTTCAAACCATTCGCGAGAGCAAAGCGTTGGCTTATTCAACTTATTCGTTTTACCAAACTCCAAGTAAAAAAACAGATCCTTATTACACCATAGCTTATGTGGGAACTCAAGCTGATAAAATTAATGAAGCTATTCCTGCAATGAATGAATTATTAACTACTTTACCTAAAATAGAAGCCAATATTGATGGTGCAAAAGCATCGATAAAAAACAATATTGAAACAGAAAGAATCAATGATGAATCAGTGATTTTTAATTATGTAAACAATCAAAAACTAGGCATTCACCACGATTTGAGAAAAGATGTGTATGAGCAAATTGATGGCTTAAATTATGACGATGTAAATAATTTTTATAAAACTAATTATACTGGCAAACCTTATTTTTACTCAATAGTAGCTTCCAAAGAAAAAGTAAATTTAAGTGATTTAAGTAAATATGGAAAAGTGGTAGAAGTAAGCATTTCCGATATTTTCGGGTATTAATTTTACTTCATGGCGAGGCACGAAGCAAACTTACTTTATAAAAAAAGATTCTTACTTCGTAATAAAAAAACTTTTGGTCAGTTCGAGCGAAGTATAAAACAATTCAATTAATCTCAACTTCGCTCGAATTGACTAATAAAAAAACGCTAATCCATTTATTTGGATTAGCGTTTTTTTGTTTAACAAAAAAATGTCCAACAGTTAACACATTGTTTAAAAATCTATCTTCATTTAGGATGTTACAAAGTTTACATTTGTGCTTTATGATTATTTCTTTCAACAATATCAATATTTCAGTTTTAGTAGTTTTATTACTAAGTGTTTGTGTGCTTTTATTTTATTATTTCCAATATTTTTTAAAACTTGGAACTTATAAAGCCAATGCTGAAAGCTATTCAGAACAGCTACCAATTTCATTAATTATAGCTGCAAGAAATGAATATGCTAATTTAGAAAAAAATTTAAAATCAATCTTAGAACAAGATTATCCCAATTTTGAGGTAATAGTGGTAAATGATTGTAGTTGGGACGAAAGCCAAAAACTATTAGAATATTACCAAGAAGTATATCCGCATTTGCGTATATGTGAATTAAAGGAACAAGAAAAATATCCTACGGGTAAAAAGTTTGCTTTAACCATGGGAATAAAAGCGGCTTTAAATAACAATTTGATTTTTACAGATGCGGATTGTAAGCCAGCAAGTAACCAATGGTTAGCCCTCATGGCATCAAAATATAATAATGAAAAGGAGTTGGTTTTAGGCTTTTCGCCTTATGCTATACAAAATGGTTTTATCAATTTAATAGCTCGTTTTGAAAGTGCCGTTACCGCTATGTTTTATTTTTCGGCTGCTATTCATAAAAATGCATTTATGGGTGTTGGCAGGAATTTGGGTTATACCAAAGAATTGTTTTTTAAACAAAAAGGATTTGCTTGGCACCAACACCTCATTAGTGGCGATGACGATTTGTTTGTAAACCGCGCTGCCTCTCCAACCAATGTGGCTATTCAAATAGATCCAGCAAGTTTTATGTATACCGAAAGCAAAAAAACCTTTTCGGATTGGATTAGTCAAAAAACCAGACATAATGCTACAGGTAAGTTTTATAAAGTTGAACATAAAGCATTTTTAGGAATTTTTTATGCGGTAAACTTATTGTTTTATATATCAATAATTGGATTGCTAATTATTGATTTGAATTTTTGGAAAATAGTTTTAAGTATTTATTTGTTTAAATTAATATGTCAAAGTGTGGTATATTTTTTAGCATTTAAAAAACTAAAATACCAAAACTTAACATGGTTTATTTTTATCCTTGACTTCCTTTTTGTAATTTATATATACTTGTTTGGAACCATTGGTTTGTTTGCCAAACAAAGGAAAAGATGGTAAAATGTCTATTGTTCCAAAGAATTCAATCCCGATGTATCAGGAGAAATATTACAAGATTTATTTAAACTAAAAACTATGGTCTAATAACTATGGTCTAAAAACTATCAACTGACAACTACTTCGTTGCTTGAATTCTTTTTAAAATAGAAAGGAATAATCCAATAAGCATAATAATAGTACCTGCCCAAACCAAGTTAATCCAAGGAAACTTAATAGCTTTCATAATTATAAAATTACCAGTATTGTCAACTTCTGAGGTTTCAATGATTATTTTTTTACTGGTAGGATTTACCGATTTAAAGCTAAACTTGGTTTTTATTTCTTCGCTAAATGCATCAAAACTAGCAGCAGATTTATCTTTTATACCATAAAGTGGCGTAATTTTATATTCATTATCCAATGTATAAATACTTATTTCGGCACCAATTAATATTTCTGATTGATCAAAATCGTCTTCCTTTTGTACATTAGATGAAATGTTTTTCAATACACAAATGGCATTACTTAAATGTATTGTATCGCCTTGTGAAATTTCATGTTTTTTAGTGTTTACAAAATGTGTTTCCCCTTTTTTAGCAGGAACAGAACTTACATAAGTAAATATATCGTGACTAATATAATGTTTGGTATCAGGGTTAGCCACTAAACCAAATTTAGGATTTATTTGAGCATTTGGATATAAGTTAAATTCATAATCAACAGCGCCAGTTTTCTCATTAGTTTTTTTGTAATTTACCTTATAATAAGTATTTACCCATTGTTGGCTATCGCTTACATAAGTTATTATATAATCGCCCATTTTTAATGGTTTTCCGCCTTCCAAATAAACGTTTTCAGTATTACTTTTAACATCAAATTCTGGATTTAAAGCTACCCCAGATTGATTAATTGAAATAACTTCTTTATTAGCCGATGAAACCAAAACACCAATTAATAAAACACCAAAACCAATATGCGCAACCGATGCCCCAACTAATTTTATTTTACCTTTAAAAATAGGTTTTAACAAACTAGCATTTCCAATGATGGCATACAATGCCGCAAATAATAATGCAATGAAAATATAGTTTTCTAATTTAAATGCGAAGAATAGTGCAAAGGCTAAAACACCAGCAATGATAAAATGCGTAATGATTTTTTTCAAACCCTCAGCACCATTTTTCTTGTATTTTAAAACATGAGCCACACCAGTTAAAGTAGCAATAATAATTGCCAAAGGCATTTGCCATTTATTATAATGGTTAATTACATCGGTAGGAGGAGCCAGTTTTAAATTAAATAAATTATTAAACACAGGAATTGAAGTAGTTAATATAATTTGGAATGCTGAAATCCCAAGCATTAAACTGCCTATAAACATCCAAAATTCTCGGGTATATATTTCATCATCTTTTGCCGATTTTGGAACATATTTTACAATATAATAAATATTTGAAATAATTGCCAAAGAGCCAATTACAATTAAAGGCCATTTATTGATATTTAGTTTTTCGCTAAATAAAATACCAATAATTAATAGGATTAACATACTGAAGTTTATCCAAAATATTAAAGGTTTTTTCTCTAAAATTAAAGGAATTAACCATACAAACATCAATACAAAAAGTAATAATTGTCCGCTCATTCCTAAATCGGTAAAAGCATGAACAGATGAGTTTCCTAAAACGCCACTTCTGGTTAAAAATGTAGCATATAAAACCAATATAAAAGTAGTAATTATAAATCCAAAAGTAGCTTGTAAAGCATTGCCAGTGGCACGATAAATAAGCATTAAGTGCATACCTGCAATTAAAGTTAACCATGGAACTAACGAAGCATTTTCAACGGGATCCCAAGCCCAATATCCGCCAAAACTTAAACTTTCATAAGCCCAAAATCCGCCCATAATAATTCCCGCTCCCAAAACCATAATACTAACTAATGCCCATGGTAAAGCAGGTTTTATCCATTCGCTAAATTGTTTGCGCATTAAAGCTGCAATGGCATAAGCAAAAGGAACAACGGTGGTGGCAAAACCAAAAAATAAAGTAGGAGGATGAATGACCATCCAATAATTTTGTAACAATGGATTCAGTCCATTTCCATCTTTTACTTTGCTTAAATAATCAGGCATTTTAAATATTGGCGCATTTGACATTACGTTTCTTAATAATTCAAAAGGGGAACTTCCAAATTTTAAACCCCAGAATTTAACGCCCAACAACATGCTTGTTAATGCTATTTGCGAAAGCATTACCACAAACATTACTGGATTTGTCCAACTTTTAGCGGTAGCAATAATTAGCCAACCAATAACCATTTGCCAAAAAATCCACAGTAAGAAACTACCCTCTTGTCCTTCCCAAAAACACGAAATCATAAAGTGAACAGGTAAGTCGCGGCTACTATGTTGCCATGCATAATGGTATTCAAAATAGTGACTGTAAATAATATAAAATAAACTGCTAACAATAGTTAACACTGAAATGGTATGGACATAAAAACTCCATTTGGCAGTTTTTTCCCAATATTTTTCAAGTGGATTTTTTTCTGCAAAATAGAAAGTAATTGCCGATAAAATAGAAGTGATGAAACTGAAAATAATGGCTAAACGTCCAATATTTCCAATCCATAAATGTTCGCCTTCAAAAATTATATTGCTCATGTATTTAAATTAGAACGCAAATGTAAGGAATCTTAAGCAATGAAATAATTTTTAAAAGTTGAGTGAAGTCAAAAAAAAATGTAGGTTTTGAACTTTTACAATATTTCAAAATTGATATGCTAACTCTTTCATTCATAAATTTTAGCGTTCATGATTGTGTTTAATTTTACAAACTATTTTTTAAAGCGCATTTTTTTATGCTTATTGCATTAGTAAAAATAAAAAACATATGAAAAAAATTGGATTATTAATGATCACATTTGTATCCATCATATTTTCTGCAAACGCTCAAAAAAACGCAGACGATATAGTTGGTGTTTGGGTAACAGGAAGTGGAAAGGCGCATGTTAAAATAGACAAAGTAGGAAACTATTATTTTGGAAGAGTAGTTTGGTTAAAAGAACCTTTAAATGAATTAGGCAAACCCAAATTAGATAAAAACAATGAAGATGTTACTAAGCGAAATAAGGCCATAATGGGAATGCAATTGGTTGGTGGCTTTGAGTGGAAAAATGATAATTTATGGGAGAACGGTAATATTTATGATCCAGAAAATGGTAAAACCTATAAATGTAAAATTGATTTAGAAAACTTAAACACCATGAATGTTAGAGGTTTTATAGGTATTAGTATATTTGGTAGAACAGATATTTGGAAAAGAGTTAAATAATTTTTTTCGTTTTTTATAGTAAAAACCAATGATTAAGCAATCTTTAACCGTAATTATTCCTTGTTACAATGAAGAATTATTGATAGAAAATACCTATCAAAGAGTGAAAGGTGTGCTTAATACTTTAACAGCTATTGATGCTTGCATTATTTTTATAAATGATGGAAGCAACGACAAAACTGCTGATAAATTAAATATCATTGCAAGTGAAGATGCTACCGTTAAATTAATACATTTTTCCAGAAATTTTGGTCATCAAGCAGCGGTAACGGCCGGTATTAACAATACTGATACCGATATTGCCATTATTATAGATGCCGATTTACAGGATCCACCAGAACTTTTTAATGATATGATAGCATTATATCATTCATCAAATTGTAATGCCATTTATTGTGTAAGGAAAACCAGAAAAGGAGAAACTTTTTTCAAGAAAATTACCGCTAAATATTTTTATAAATTAATGGACAGATTGAGCGAAGTTCCCATTCCGCTCGATACTGGAGATTTTAGGTTAATTGATCAAAAAATTATCAATGAATTTAAAAACTTAGGTGAAAAAAATAAGTTTGTACGTGGTTTAATTAGTTGGATTGGCTTTGTTCAAATTCCGTTTTATTATGAAAGAAATGAAAGATTAGCAGGCGAAACAAAATATCCTTTTAAAAAAATGTTGCGTTTTGCATTGAATGGAATTCTTTATTTTTCAAAAAAACCTTTAAAATTAGCCATTCAATTAGGACTCATCAGCACTTTAATTGCTATGGCATTATTAGTTTATATTTTATATGGTTATTTTTTTAGTGGACAAACAGTTACAGGTTGGGCAAGTACATTAACTATTGTAGTTTTCTTTGGTGGAATTCAATTACTAACCATTGGCTTAGTGGCACAATATATTGCTAATATTTTTGATGAAGTAAAAGGAAGACCAGATTATATCATTGCGAATAAAGTAAATTTTTAAATTGTTTTAAAATGTTATTTTCGCATGTTTTCTAAACATTATTTTTAACAAATAAATATAATAACAAATATTATGAGCGACCCACGTTTAAAACCAGTATTAGATAATTTAAAAAATTTAATGGATGCAGCCGTAGAACATGCCACCAATGAATTTACAAAAATTAGAGCAGGAAAATCTCATCCTTCCATGATAGATTCTGTAAAAGTTGATTATTACGGACAATTAGTGCCAGTAAGTCAAATAGCAAATATTAGCACACCCGATGCAAAATCAATTTCTATTCAGCCTTGGGAAAAGAATATGTTACAAGCCATTGAAAAAGGAATAGTTATTTCCAATTTAGGCTTTAACCCTAGTAATGACGGAACATTAATTCGTATTATTTTACCACCATTAACTGGTGATAGAAGAAAAGAAATTGCTAAAAAAGCTAAAGGTGAAGCAGAAAATGCAAAAATTGCCATTAGAAATATTAGAAAAGATACGAACGAAACCATTAAAAAATTACAAAAAGATGGTTTGCCAGAAGATGAAGCTAAAACTACTGAAGCAGGTGTTCAAAAAACAACAGATGCATACATCAAAAAAATAGATGAACTTTTAGCAATAAAAGAAGCAGATATTATGCAAGTTTAAAAAATACAAAACTTACCATTTTTATAACTAGCAATGATTCGATATTTCTATCAATCATTGCTATTTTTTCATACTAAAACTTATAATTAACAAATTGAAATCTAAGAATATTGATATCACGCCAATTTTAAAAACAACTGCAAAAATTATTGGCATTTTGTTGCTAGTTATCATATTGAGTTATTTTTCATTAAGGGGGTACTTTTTAAATAAAGCAATTGATAAAATTTCTGCAAAATTTAAAAAAGAATACAATGCCGAATTTAAAATACAAAATGCTTCATTTAAAGGAATTAGTGGAATTGAATTAGAAAAAATCACCTTGATTCCTAATAACAATGACACCTTAATTCGCATTGATTATTTTACTGCAAGTGTTAGGTTTTGGTATTTGTTAATAGCCGATGTAAGGATAAAAGACATTGGTTTAAATACTGGTTTTGTTCAGTTGGCAAGACGAGGTGAACATAAAAACTTTGAAGATTTTTTAAGTAAAAAAGACAGCATTTCTCTTGATTCAATGGAGCTAGAAACTTCAGAGGAGCCAATTAAAAAAGTGAATTATGCTAAATTGGTTTACAAATTAATGTCTAGGTTATTTGCCCAAGTTCCTAACGAAGTATTCATTAAAAACTTTGATTTACGATTAATTGATAATGAAAAAAATGTATCATTTAATTTGGAAAAACTTTCACTTAACAAGCAAATATTTGATAGTTACATCCATGTAACAACAAACTCTACTTCACAAATTTGGAAAATAAAAGGAACTGCTAATCCTCATAAACACCAAGCCGATTTAAACTTTACAAGAACGGATTCTCAAATGGTTCAAATTCCCTTTTTAGATGATAAATTTGGAATAAAAACAGGCTTTAATAATATTCGTTTTCAGTTAGATGGATTTAAATTTGATGACGAAATGTTAAGTATTACTGGTGCTGCCGCAATTGATAGCTTAATGCTTAACCATGCTCGAGTAGCAAAATCTGATGTGATTATTAACCATGCCGATGTGAATTATAAATTCCTTTTTGGCCCCGATTTTTTGTCGTTGGATAGTTCTACAGTAGTAACATTTAATACCACAAAATTTCATCCTTACTTTAATTTAACAGAAAGAAAAACAGAAGAAATTACCGAAAAAAGAGCACCTAGGAATAAAGAAAATATGTTTTATAAATTCTTTAACAAATACATTGTTACCATGAGTATTCAAACGGATAAAACACCTGCGCAAGATTTCATCAATTCTTTGCCAGCTGCCTTATTTAGTCATATTCAAGGCATGGAGGCCACTGGTAGTTTTACTTACAGATTAGACTTTAAATTGGATATTCATAAACCTGATGAAATGGTTTTTGATAGCAAAATTGATAAAGATAATTTACGAATTAGTCGTTATGGTGCTGCCAATTTATCAAAACTAAATGAAAGTTTTATGCATACACCTTATGAAAAAGGAAGGGCATTGCGTTCATTCATGGTGGGTGCCGAAAATACCAATTTTACAGGTTATGAAATGATTTCACCATTTGTAAAAAAAGCAATTTTAACAACGGAGGATCCCTCATTTATGTATCACCGAGGATTTGTAAATGAAGCATTTCGCCAATCCATTGCAAAGAATATTAGGTCAGGTAAATTTGCCCGTGGTGCAAGCACCATTAGCATGCAATTGATAAAAAATGTATTTCTTACAAGAGAAAAAACAATGGCGAGAAAGTTAGAGGAAATTTTGTTGGTTTACATTCTTGAAAACAATTATATCGTTTCAAAAGAACGCATGTTTGAAGTTTATTTGAACTTAATAGAATGGGGGCCAAATGTATATGGAATAGGTGAGGCGTCACATTTTTACTTTCAGAAATCAGCCAATGAATTAACTTTAAATGAAGCCATATATTTAGCTAGCATTGTTCCAAGTCCTAAAGGATTTATGTATAAATTTGAAAAAGATGGCACCATTCGTCCATACATGGAAAAATCGTTCAAATTTATTGCCAACAAAATGGTGAGTCGTAGCCTCATTCTTCCTGATGACACCATTGGCTTAAATTATAAAATTAATATTACGGGTGCGGCTAAAACTTATATTTTTAAAAATGATTCTATAGTAAACGATAGCATCATCATTGATGAAAATGGAATCATAGAAAGTACAGAGGAGAAATAGAAATGTATAAAAAATTTACTTATTTATATATTGCATTTGCCTTAGAATTACTGCTAATATTTTATTTAAAAAATGTATTTGAATTCATTTTAAGTCCAATAATTATTATGGGTGCTGGTATCTTTTTATCTGTTTATCCTTATTTTATTTTAAAAATTAATCCTAGTAGTTTTTTAGAAGAAAATAAACCCAAGAATTTATCATCAAAACCTAATTTTAAAACAATTATTTTACTGTTTTTCGGTTTAAGTTTAATAACAATTATTGTTGCAAATATTTTAATAATTAAAAATCCAATTGATGTAACACAGTCAGATATTTTACCTTTTATTGATGAAATTTTTGTCAATAGATTTATGAATAAAGAACTTGTTTATGCTCCTTATACAGGTTTTAACTATGGTACATTCACACCTGGCTACTTGCCTTTTCATTGGTTTCCATTTGTAATTTGCAAATATTTTAATTTAAAATTTCATTGGATAGTAGTCATTATATTTTTAGTGGCTTGTGCCATTTATACGGTGGTTTTATATCATAATATTAAGAATAAATTTTGGTTAATTATAAATTGTATTTTACCCTTCATTTTATTGTTTTCTATTTATTTAAAAACGGGTAGAACAGCTGTTCAAAGTATTGAAATAATGATTTTGGGATATTATTTAATTTTAGCTATTTCCCTTTTTTCTAAAAACGTTTTTATTAAATCTATGGGCCTTATTTTGCCTTTGTTATCAAGGTACTCATTTTTGTTTTGGTTGCCAATTTATTTTTATAATTTATTGCGAAAAAATTTAAAAATATTCCTACAAGTTTCCATCATTTTAAGTGTATTGGTTTTTTTGTTTTTCATTGTTCCTTTTGTATTACCAATACCTGAAATGCTTAAATCGTTCAATGCAAATTACACCACTTCTATATTGGGAGAATGGAAGGGTCAAAGCTGGCAAGCACCTACTGATAGACCTTTTCAATTATTTCAAGGATTGGGATTTGCAAGTTGGTTTTATCAATTTGGAAATGGTTCACTTTTAGACAGAATAATGTTGAACAAAAACATCCTTTTTATTATGAGTATTTTATCAAGTTTTGCTATTATAGTTCTACAGCCTAAAATTAGAAAAGTAATTGGTGCAAATATGTTTTCGTTGTTAACTTTAAAATTTATATTAACTATATTTTATGCTTTAATAATGATTCCTTACGATTACTTAAATTGGTTACCTTTAATAGTTTCAATTGTAATTTTATCTCGAATCAATCATCATACATTTAATAACACTCAAATTTAATATATATGCATATTTCTATTGTAAGTCCCATTTATAAAGCTGAAAATATTATATCGGAATTGGTAAGTAGGTTGCAGTTTGAATTATCAAAAATTACGGATGATTTTGAAATAATTTTAGTGGAAGACTGTGGTCCTGATAATTCTTGGGAACAAGTGTTAATTGAATCAAATAAAGACAATAGGGTTAAAGGTATTAAGTTAAGCAGAAATTTTGGTCAACATCATGCCATTACAGCTGGCTTAGACGCAAGTAAAGGCGATTGGGTGGTGGTAATGGACTGTGATTTGCAAGACAGGCCAGAAGAAATAGTTAATTTGTATAATGAAGCTAAAAAAGGTTTTGATATTGTATTTGCCCGTAGGGTTGATAGACAAGATAGTTTTATAAAAACTCAATCTTCCAAATTATTTTATAAAGCTTTCACTTATCTTTCTGGCATTCCGCAAGATGGAACCATTGCAAATTTTGGAATTTATAGCAGAAAAGTAATCAATTCAATTAACTCAATGAGGGAATCAATGCGTGCTTTTTCACCAATGGCTCGTTGGGTTGGATTTAAAAAAACTGCCATTGATGTTACCCATGCTGAACGTTTTGAAGGTAATACTTCTTACAGTTGGAGTAAATTAATTAATTTAGCCATAGGAATAGCTGTTGCCTATTCTGACAAACCATTAAAATTAACCATTAAACTTGGATTCTATATTTCATTGTTTTCTCTGTTGTATGCACTTTACAATGTATTTGCTTCACTTTCGGGCATTATAAATGTGAGTGGATACGCAAGTTTAATTATATCAATTTGGTTCTTTTCTGGTCTAATTATTTTTATTTTAGGAATTGTTGGACTATATATTGGAAAAACTTTTGAGGAAATGAAACAAAGACCACTTTATTTAATTGATGAGAAAACTTTTTGATGGAAATTATACAGTTAAAATGGGATACTGATTTTTTTGGATACAAGGTTGGCAAATTGTTGTTGAATGATAATAATTTAGACGAAAATTTGTTGATTAATAACGATTTCAAACTAATATATTTATTCAGTAATGAACCACTTTCAGAAGCTTTAGTAAAAAAACACAACTTGTTTTTAAGTGATGAAAAAATTGATTTAATTACAAATGTTTCCAATTTGACTGATAACAAATTTGAAAATGAAAACTTAGTTGAGCTCAATATATTAGATGATAATTTACTGGATTTGACTTTTCAAAGTGGTCACTTTTCTAGGTTTAAAATTGATTCAAATTTTAAAAATAATGAGTTTGAAACTTTATACACTGCTTGGATTGAACAATCAATATCACATGAAAACGCAGATAAAGTAATTGGCTTTTCAATAAATAATAAAGTAGTTGGATTTATCACTTTTGTATTAAAAAATAACATGTTTGATATTGGATTAATAGCAGTAAACGAACAGCACAGAAGTCTTAAAATAGGTAAGCAATTATTAGCGTATGTTTTTAATTATTCTTTATCAAAAAAAGTTGATTTTGTAACAGTAACAACTCAAAACAAAAACCAAGGAGCCTTGAAATTTTATTTGCAAAATGGCTTTTCAATTAATCAAACAACTTACATTTATCATTTATGGAAGTAAAAAATATTCCTTTTAATAAACCTTTTCTAACAGGAAAAGAAAATCAATACATATTTCAAGCGGTGTCCTCAGGTAAAATTTCTGGCGATGGTATTTTCACCAAACAATGTCATGAATTTTTTGAGAAAAAATATGGTTTTAAAAAATGCCTTTTAACTACATCGTGTACCGATGCATTAGAAATGGCCGCCATATTAATTAACATTCAGCCTGGCGATGAAGTGATTATGCCTTCTTATACTTTTGTATCTACCGCAAATGCTTTTGTGTTACGTGGCGCAAAAATAGTTTTTGCAGATTGCAATTTGCAAAATCCAAATTTAAACACTGAAGATTTAGAAGCTTTAATTACGCCAAAAACAAAAGCCATTGTTCCCGTTCATTATGCAGGAATAGCATGTAACATGGATGTAATCATGGATTTGGCTAACAAGTATAATTTATTTGTGGTAGAAGATGCCGCACAAGCAATTGATAGTTTTTATACGAATAAAAATAATGAAACAAAGCCTTTAGGAAGCATTGGTCATTTGTCAGCATTTTCATTTCATGAAACAAAAAATATCATGTCGGGTGAAGGGGGAATGTTGGTAATAAATGATGAAAATTTTATTCAAAGAGCCGAAATAATTAGGGAAAAAGGCACCAATCGTTCCGCATTTTTTAGAGGAGAAGTAGCAAAATATAATTGGGTTGATATGGGAAGTTCTTTTTTACCATCCGATATCATTGCAGCTTTTCTTTTTGCGCAATTAGAAAACTTAGACGACATTCAAAAACGCAGAAAAGAAATTTGGAATTTTTATAATCATGCGTTGAAAAATATTGCTGAAAAGGGATATTTACAATTACCTAATATTCCCAATTATGCCAGTAATAATGCCCATATGTATTATGTGGTTTGTAAAAATTTAGCCGAAAGGCAAGGATTAATTGATGCGTTAAAAAAGAATAATATTCTATCGGTTTTTCATTATTTATCACTTCATCAATCACCATTTTATATTGATAAACATGATGGCAGAGATTTGCCAAATTCCGATTTTTACAGTGATTGTTTATTGCGATTGCCTATGTTTTATGAGTTGACGCAAAGTGATTTAACATTAATTACAAACACCATTTCCGAATACTTTAACAATCAAGTAAAATAGTTTATTTTTTACTGAATATAGCATATTCAACAACTCTTCCTTTTTTGTCGATATAATTAAAAGAGGTATCCATTTTTAGTGTGTTGCACTTAGCAAGTTTTTCAAATGGAGTAGCATATTCCACTGGCGAAAACCAATTGTCCCAAATAACTACATGGTTTGAATCTATTTGGTTAAAATCTGAAATGTCGTAATATATTTTACAAGATTTTTTACTAAATGGATCAATGTTTAAAAAGAATGATATTCCTACATCAGAAATAATCACTGTTTTGTTAGGATGGTACAATTTTAAATATGGAACCACACTGTTTTTTACAACTTTTTGAGTACTTTCAAGTTCAAAATTTTCAGGTATTTTATAAGATGATGGTCCGTTTAAAAAAGGAAAAATAAGGAGCAAAAAGATGATTGTATATTTTATAAAATTAGCCAATTTAATATTTAATTTTAGCGTTAGTAATTCAATATAATTAAATCCATCTAACACAATCATTGCCATTAATGGCATTACAAATACAAATACACGGGATAATCCCATAGAATTAAATATTCCCAAAGCCCAGAAGCATGTATGTGCAATAAAAAATGCCATGAAACAACCATATATTAACCATAGTTTTTCATTGAAAAAATGTGTTTTAGCGTTGTTTTTAAACAGAAAATTGATCATTGAAATTCCACCAAGAATGAACAATGAATATTCCACAAAACCCATTTGAAAAAACAGTTGTTCTAAAAAGTGATACCAATTTCCTTTTCCATAAACACTGCCTAAGTGAGCATAAGGTATTTTATTAAATACCCACAATAAATCATGATAATAAAAACTACCTATAACCGACATGATAGCATGTCCAACTGCTAAGAATGGAATGAATTTTATTTTTTTAGATAAAAATAAATAAATGAAAAATACACCTAAAATGATTAATCCTTCTGAACGAACAAAGGGTAAAAATGAAATGATGGAAACGCCTAAAATGTTTTTGTTTTTAACGATTAAATAAATCGATAACATGAGCATGGCTGCGGACAATGGCTCTGTTAATCCTGAAAGTGTTACAGTAACATAAAGTGTAATGGAATATAATATGATAGCAATCCACTGACTGTTTTTTGCGTTAAATTTTTGTAGCGTTTTGTAAGTGTAAACACAGGCAATTAAACTCATCAAAATATTGAAAATCATGATGCCTTTAAATCCCAAAAATGTAAAAGGAAATGCAAGCATGGTAAAAACAGGTTTTGCCCAATGGTCAAAAAAGTTTTCTGGATGTTGTAGTGCGTATTTTGAATATTGGTAATGAAAAGTACTGTCGCCACCGCCACCAGTACCCTCCATGTATAAAGCAACACAAACTAATATGGTTGCAATGATGGTAATTGAGGCATAAAATATTTTTTTTGAATTTAAAAAATCAATCATTTTTTATTTTTTAAATAAGCCGTATTTTAAAATACAATAGATAGCTCTAAAACCATCTTTCCAGTTTATTTTTTTACCTTCGGCATAAGTTCTGCCATAATACGAAATGCCAACTTCATAAATTCTTATATTGGGAATTCTACTAATTTTTGCGGTTACTTCTGGCTCAAAACCAAACCTGTTTTCTTTAAAATGAATAGATTTGATAATGTCAGATTTGAATAATTTATAACATGTTTCCATGTCGGTTAAGTTTAAATTGTTAAACATATTACTCATAAAAGTAAGTACTGCGTTCCCAATAGAGTGCCAGAAAAACAATATTCGGTGAGGTTTTCCCCCCATAAATCGAGTACCATAAACTACATCTGCAAATCCATCTACAATTGGTTTCAATAAAATATTGTATTCATTTGGGTCATATTCTAAATCGGCATCTTGAACAATTATATAATCGCCACTTGCTTCTTTTATACCAGTATGAATAGCTGCTCCTTTTCCTTTGTTAATGGAGTGTTCCACAAATTTTATGTGAGGATATTTTTCGGCTTTTAATTGAATAATTGTAGCAGCTGTATTGTCTTTTGAACAATCGTTCACTATAATTACTTCTTTTTGTATGTTGTTTATTAATACTACTTGATCTACTTTTTCAAGTATTTTATGAATAGTTGCTTCTTCATTATAAGCAGGAATGATGATGGAAAGTAATGCCATTTGAATAGATGTATTTTAAATATTTAAATTATTTATCTGATTTTTTATAAAGCTCAATCATGGCATTTTTTTCTTCGAATCGTTTCAATAATACAACTTTTTTATTGCTCAATAAACTGTCTAATCCGTTCAAATTTTCATTCGACACATTCAAAAAATATACATTATTAGAATCATTCATTTGAAGGCCAAGATTAGCAAACTTTTTATCTATAAACCCATCATAAGGATTGTCTAACACACAAAACATTAAAAATGGAGAATAAATTTGGTCTTTAAAATCCGATTTTTGTAAATATTCTACCATTTTAACTTGTACTTTTAACAAGTCTACGTAACTTAAATCTGTGTCACCAAAATTTTTGTTTTCTTTGCTTCTATAAATATTTATACTGCCTATAACTACTATAATTGAAATGATGACAAATGGATAATACGATTTTGAAATACTGCCAATAAAAATGGCGCAACTTATTAGCATTAATGGAATTACGGCAAAAAGGTAACGCGTAGAAAAGAAATTAATAGCCGCAAAAAGTGAGAATCCAAATGTAAGTACAGCAAATGAAATCAATATCATTTGAATATCTTTTGATAGTTTGTTTTTAAGATATACATATGAAACTATAGCTGTAATTAAAGCAATTAAGTAAATAATATTTCTACCTTGGGAAATAAATAAAATCAAAAACGAACTTTCCATTTTATGGCCAATCTCTTTAAAGTCAATCATGTTGGTATGTAGAGGGAAAAACAACCAACCAAATTTTATTTTTTGAAGTATAAAAAAACTGAATCCTGCTAAAAACAGACAAGTGATAATTGAAATATTTACTAAAAATTCTTTTTTATTGATTCTTTTTAAATACCATTCTATTCCTGAAATAATAACAAAAGCCGGAATCAAACAATAGGCGCTTTCTTTGCTTAAAAGTGCGGTAACTACTGTAATTCCAAATCCAATCCAATGGCGTTTAAAGTAAAACCAAAATGACCAAAGAAATAATAAACCCAACCAAATTTCACTCAGCAAAAAGGTGCTTTGTGTTAAAAATATTGGTTGAATAAAAACCAATAATGTTGCTAAAAACCCAGTAAAATAGGAATTTGTCCATTTAAAAGTTATCCAATAAACACTGACTAAAAGTATGATTGAAATAATTAATGGAAACAAGTGTGAAACGGGTAAACTATGACCAAATAATTTCATCCATATTGACGATAAAAAATAAAATACCAAAGGATGTCCTCGGTATAATTCAGTATGAATACTGCCTGGCAATAAACTGGGTCCTTTTTCTGCCATTTCTCTAATTGCAGGTAAATATGACCACGCTTCATCCCAAAAAAATGGAAGTGACATAGCTTCTAATTTCAATAAAATGAATGCAATAATTAATAAAAATAGTAACCAATGATAAGGTTGGCTTATAAGTGTTGATTTTTTCATTTTTAAATAGCTGCCAAATAAATATTTTAGCTCTTTCAAAGAGTAAAGTTAAATAAAATAATTATTTTTAAGTTGTAATGTTTATTATGCGATAATAAATTAGTAAATTGATTTAAACAACCATGACCCCAGAATACTATAAAGAATATTATGATTTAGAGCGCAGTAATTGGTGGTTTACAGCTCGTCTAGAAATTTTGAAGAGTCAAATTGAAATCTTGTTTCCTCATAAAAACGATTTAAATATTTTAAATATTGGAGTGGCTACAGGCGCAACTTCTCAAATGATTGAAAAATTCGGGAAAGTGAAGTCAATAGAATATGATGAGGTTTGCTTTAATTTTGTAAAGGAAAAATTACAAATTGATATTGAACAAGGAACTATTTTAGATTTACAGTTTGCAGAAAATTCTTTTGATTTGGTTTGCGCTTTTGACGTAGTTGAACACGTGCAAAACGATCAATTAGCAGTCAAGGAAATGATCAGGGTTTGCAAAAGCAATGGATTTGTGTTTGTTACAGTACCAGCTTTTATGGATTTATGGAGCAAACACGATGAAATAAATTACCATTTTAAACGCTATACTAGCAAAACATTATTGCCGCTTTTTGATTTAAATGCCGGTGATATCATTTATCATTCCTACTTTAATACCATTTTGTTTCTACCTATTTATTTAGTCAGGTGGATAAGTAATAAATTCCCCAAACTATTTAAGCGCGATGGAAGTGGTTCCGACCACAGTATGTTTGAATTAGGCTTTTTAAATAAAGTGCTTTATGCAATATTTTATGCTGAAAATATTTTATTAAAAAAACATGTAAAATTACCTTTTGGAGTATCGTTCATGCTAAGTTTTAAAAAGAAATAACTACGTATTTAAATCTGTTAAATTAAACTTTTTGATTTTAATCCATGACCACTAAAAAGGGAAACAATGGTTTGGTCTAAACTTCCTTGAATATATTTTTCTAAACCAGCAATGGTGGCCGCACTTGTGGGTTCTATATAATTTCCCATGGCTGCTATTTTTATCCAAGCATCTTTTATTTCCACTTCATTTACTTTTATAAATGTTCCTTTTGTTTCCTTTACAGCATTTAATATTTGCTCTGCTCTTGGAGCATTTATAATGGCTATGCCTTCGGCAATGGTATTACTGGAATAGTTATTATCTGAATTATTTGTATCAAAAAAAGCATCATATAATGGGCAACAAGTTTCCGTTTGAACAGCAATTATTTTCGGCATTTGATGAATAATTCCAGCTTTTAATAACTGACTAAAACCAATGTAACAACCAATGATTAAAGTTCCATTTCCAGCCGGTAATACCACAGAATCTGGACTTTTCCAACCTAGTTGTTCGCACACTTCAAAAGCAAATGTTTTAGTTCCTTCAAAAAACCAAGGATTATAACAATGGCTTGCGTAGTAAATGTTTTTTGCAGCTTTCCAAGCTGCAATGGATGTGGCGTTTCTGTCGCCTTTTATTTTATTGATCCTAGCTCCATAGGCTAGCATCTGACTTATTTTACTGTTACTTGTATTTTCTGGTAAATATATTTCACAATTTATTTGGGCTTTTGCTGCATAAGCAGCAATGGCACAACCGGCATTCCCACTGCTATCTTGAACTATTTTTTTTACTCCAAGTTGCTTTGCTTTACTAATTAAAGTGGTAGCTCCTCTATCTTTATAACTTCCTGTACTAAATAGCTGTTCATGCTTGATATAAATTTCTTTCCCATTCAGTTTTATTTTTTCAATGGCTGTAAATCCTTCGTTTAAACTTACTATCCCGTCTTGTTGATTGATTGCTATTGCATCTTCATATCGCCATAAATTTGGATAGGCATTCTTTATTTTTTGCAAATCAAATTTTGCATCAATTTCTATATCAAGTAAATTTCCATTTGGCGAAATCCAAATAGGTTCATCTATATTAAAACTTTCATTTTTATCTTGTTCAATTAATTTCATAGCTAACAATGATAATATTTATTGTTAAATTTATATAAAATTTGTTTAAATATGCACTATTCTAATTTGTTAACAAAAAATTTAGAAAAAAGCATTTTACTTTTGAAAGGTAAAAAAATAATATTATGAAAATTAAAAGTATACTATTTGTCAATTTTAAAATAAGTTTATTGACTATATTCTTGTTATTTATAATTTCTAATAATGCAAAAGCAGATCATTTAGTTGGTAGTGATATTAGTTATCAGTGTACTTCTACTCCTGGTATATATAAAGTTTCTTTAAAAATATATAGGGATTGTGCTGGAGCATATATGTGTCCTGGATGCGCAAGTACTCCTGGAAGTATGTCTGGCTGTACTACAGCAAATGCTTGTTGTGGATTTAGTAATACAATTATTGGAAAAGATGCAGGATGTGCAGGTGTTAATTTTGGAAGTTTTACATTATCAGCTGTTATTGCCACAAGCGGATACGATATTATTCAAACTTGTACTTCTGTAAATACTATTTGTACCAATTGTAATACCCGTAGTGCAGGAACTTTTAGCCCAGGAATTGAAGTTTATACTTTCGAAGGAAATGTTGATTTAAGTGCTATTCCAAGCACTTGTTGTAGGGTTTCATTAGGTTTTAGCACTTGTTGCCGTAACTTAGCCAGTACCACTATTTTATCTTTTAATTATTTTACTGAAGCCATTGTAAACAGGTGTCAAACGCCATGTAATTCTGCTCCAACATTTACCAACGATGCCGCAGCATTAGTTTGTGCAGGAGTTGATTTTGTATATAATTTAGGAGCAATTGACCCCGATGGCGATTCATTGAGTTATGCTTTTGGTCAATCTTTACAAGGCTTTAATTCATTTGTTCAATATAAGCCGCCATATAGTGCGGGATATCCATTACCATATTTTGGCGCGCCAAACCCTAATGCAGCTTATCCCGCAGGATTAAGAATAGACCCTTTAACAGGCGATGTTTTGTTTAGACCAATGGGTCAATTTGTTTCTAATTTAGTAATTGAAGTGACACAATGGAAGTTAATTGGAGGAGTTTATGTAAATGTTGGAATGACTAGGAGGGATGTTCAATTTCAAACACAATTATGTTTATCAAACAAAGTTCCAATCATTAAAGCTTACCGAAATGGTGTTTTACAAGTTGGTTTGGCATTTACAGTTTGTGCTGGTCAGCAAATTTGTTTAGACATTGTAGCTCAAGATCAGCAAGACTTAACTTCTACTCCTCAAATTATAGCGGATACCACTGATTTAAAATGGAATAATCCAGGCTTGTATAATCCAGTAATGGCCAATGCTACTTTTGTAAGAAATTATATCTTAAATCAACGTGTTACGCAAGGTCCCAAAGCCGATAGTTTTAAATTTTGTTGGACACCGCCAGTAAGTGCCGCACGTGCTCAACCACACTCATTTACAGTTACCGGTTCCGATCGTTTTTGTCCTTTAAAAGCGTTTGCTATTCGTGGTATAAATATTATTGTTGTTGCGGTTCCCATTCCAGCAATAACAGTAATAGATAATAAATGTGGTTTTAGAACTTTTAATTTTACTTTACAAAATCCTACACAAACAACTTTGGATCCTACCAAGAGCAAGTGGCATATTGAAACTTTTCCAGGCTCGGGTGGTTTTACCCTTGCCAATGCATCGCCTGGAGTTGGA
>CANGGG010000052.1 GCA_947453415.1 Bacteroidota bacterium
CAGCATCAATTAGAAAGTTTAGGTCAACAAAACGAAATTTTAGAAGAACTTTCTCACCATGCATCTGAAAGACCAGAAACAGAATTAAGAACTATATTAGGTTGTTTTCTTTTTGCTGGTGACGATGTGTTTAAGAAAATAAAAGTATTGAGTGGAGGCGAAAAAGCCCGTGTTGCGTTAGCAAAAACTCTTTTAACAGAAGCCAACTTTTTATTATTAGATGAGCCAACGAATCACTTGGACATGCGCAGTATTAATATTTTAAGTCAAGCGCTACAGGCGTATGAAGGAACTTTTATAACTGTAAGTCACGATAGACATTTTATAAGCCAAATAGCTAATAAAATATGGTATATTGAAGATTTAGAATTGAAAGAATATCCGGGAACTTATGCGGAATATGAAGAATGGCGCTTGAAAAATGAAGCCATTCAATTGGCCAATAAAGAGGCCAATAAAAATGTTAAAAAAGTAGAGTCAGTTGTTGCAAAACCTGCGGAAGTAAAACCGGTAATAGTTGAAAATAAATCAAAATTAAGTAACAATCAAATTCAAAAAATTAAAACAGATTTTGATTTAGCCGAAAAACAATTGGAAAAACTAAAACAACAATTAACAGCAGTAGAAGAAAGTTTTGCTAAACCTGAAATAGCAAGCAATCCTGCTGAATTGAATAAAAAACAATTGGAGTTAAGTGTGTTGAAAAAACAAATTACTGAACAAGAAAGCATTTACGAAAGGGCTTTTGAGGCGGTAATGGAATTGGAATAATGATATAAAAATTTAAATGTAGAGACGCGATTCATCGCGTCTTTTTTTATGTAAAAAAATAAACGTTGTGTCATTCCCTAGGAAACTACTTTCCTTGGCATCCAACTTTGAATTTTAAAAGCGCTTAATAAACAAAGGGGATGCGCTGCATGACGAGTTTTTATTGTAATAGAATTTAGTTTTTATAAAATACGTCATTGTGAGTAAATCCTATCCCTAATCATTACATTCCATTAGCAATAAATTTCCACTGTCAAATTTTATTTCAATCAAACCATCTGCTTCAGTTTTATTGCTGCTGCTGGTTCTTATGCCTAAATGTAAATCTTCGTTTTGTAAATTATAAGTTAATCCTTTAGTGGTTAAACCAAAAACACTTCCCAATGGAATCAATGAAATATTTTGATTGGCAGGATACCATTTGGTGAATTGATTGGGCAAATTAAAAATCTTTGAATGGTCATCGAGCATTACAATGGTAATTTGGTCTTTATATTTGGCTAAGGTACTTAAATTATTGATGTGATGGTCGGCACGTTTTCCAGTTGCCCACAAAATATTTACTGCTTTATGGCCTTTGGCAATTAAAAAATCTAATCCTTTTTCCAAATCCGTTTTATTTTGATTAGGGGTATGCACCACTTCAACCGGTTGTTGGTTGGCCAATAATTCATCCCAATTTTCAGTTTTATCAAAATCACCTAGTACAATATCGAGTTTTATTCCGAGCTCCAAAACTCTGTGAATGGCGCCATCTAAAACCATTACCACTGGACTCCATTCTAGTAATTGTCCCATTAATTCAAAACTACAGCTTTGCCCATTGGCAATAATTAATGCGGGTTCTTGTTCATCGCGAACGATATGGTGGCTTGACATTTATTTATTTTTTGCTACTAGCTACTGGCTTCTGGCCACTAGCAAATTGTGAAATTTTATTTAATATTTTGAAATTGCAAGAGGCTAGTTGCTAGCTGCCAGAAGCTATCTACAAAAACAAATTTTTTAATTAAGATTCTTACTTACATATTTGCTGCAAATAAAATTTAAAAGTGAAATATATTTTTATAAAAATTAGTTACTTATTATTTATTGCCTTGTTTTTTGTACAATCATGTAAATCGAAAAAGAATGTAGGTGCTAAATTACCTAATGATATTGCGAAAGCAGGTGAAATGAAAAAAGATAATTCAGCATTATTTAACAACATAAAAAATCTAGAAAGTAATTATAATTATATTTCGTGTAAAGGTGAATGCGAATACAGCGATGGCAAAAATACCTATACTTTCGACATTCAGTTAGAGATGGAAAAGGGGAAATTTATTTTTTTTAGAGCCACCTATTTATTAGGAATAGAAGTGGCCAAAATGTACATTACTCCAAATCAAATTCAAATTCTTAATCACATAGAAAAAACCAATACATTAGCCAATTACGATTATTTAAAAAAGTTTAGTTCTGCTGCTTTGCAATTTGAAAACATAGAGAACTTGTTTTTGGGAAATGCACTTTTTGCGCAAAACCCAAACATAACCCTATTAGATTCAAATGCTACGCAATACATTTTAAAAACTATGCTTGATGGTGCTTCGCAACAATGTTATTATGGAATCAATAAAATTGCAAAGTTGGAAGTAAATCAGTTAGAGGATACTTTTAAAAACCAAAATTTATCAATTAATTACATTGAATATATAGCAAATGGTACAAATTATTATCCAAGTGAGCTAGCTATCAACATTAGGGCAGAAAAAAATTTAGGATGCACCATGAAACTTTTCAACTTTGCATTTGAAAAAAAGAGAGAACCTCAAATTCGTGTACCAGCCAGTTATAAAACCATTAGCCATTAAAAATATCGTTAACAGTAAATCAATTTTACTGGTAATATTATTATTGCTTTTAAATAATATAGTTTTTGCTCAAAAAACTTCACAGAAAAGAAAGCAATTAGAAAATGAGCGCAAGACTTTATTGGCCAGAATTGGCGAAACAAAAAAAGTGCTTGCTGAAAATAAGGAAAAGGAAAATACCAAACTTACTGAACTAAAAGCCATCAATGCGCAAATAAAAACGCGCGAAAAAGTAATCAATAATATTGGCCAAGAAATATTTGAAATTTCGATAGAAGTAAACGAAAGTAAAACTACCATAGACACACTAAAAGCCCAATTATTAAGGCTTAAGAAAGATTATGCCAATAATATGGTAGCCATTTATAAAAATAAAAATAACCTAAACGATTTGGCCTTTATATTTAATGCAGAGGGATTTAACGATGCCTATAAACGCATAAAATACTTAGACAAACTTTCTGAATACAAACAGCTACAAGCTCGATTGATTGTTAATATTCAAAAATCGATAGAAGATGAAATTAACAATATGCTACAAGTTAAAAAGCAAAGTGAGCAACTGTATACCGTTAAAGAAGTAGAAAAAAAAGAATTAGAAGTTGATAAAAAAGTAGAAACAAAAGTGCTTACTGGATTACAACAAAAACAAAAAGTATTACAAGAAGAGCAGGCACAAAACGAAAGAAATTTTCAAAAATTGTCGCAAAAAATATCAGATTTAATCCAAAAAGAAATTGAAGATGCTAGAAGACGTGAAGAAGAAAGACGTAGAATAGCCAATGAAAAGTCTGACTTAGAAAGAGCAAAACTCATAGCTGAAAACAAGAAAAAAGGAATTGAGACAAAACCTGAAACTAAAAAAGTTCCGGAATCTTCTCTTTCACCTGATGATTTGTTAACCAATGCAAACTTTGAAAACATGAAAAATCGTTTGCCTTGGCCCGTTAATAATGGATATATAGCAGAGGGTTTTGGAACCCACCAACACCCCACTTTAAAATCGGTGTATACTACCAATAACGGAATAAACATAGCTTGTAAAAAAGAAACAACAGTTCGAAGTGTTTATAAAGGAAAAGTAAAAGCCATTTTTGAAGTACCAGGAATGGAAAAAATTATTTTAGTGAAACATGGTGAGTACTTTACAGTTTACGCTAAATTGGAAAATATTCAAGTAAAAATAGGACAAGAAATAAATGCTGGAGATTTTTTAGGAACAGTATTTACTTTTGAATCTGAACAAAAAACTGAAATTCATTTTGAAATATTTAAAGGAAAGAAAGCTTTAAATCCGGAGGCTTGGTTAAAAAATTAAAAACCATGTTTGTCATAAAAAAATGACATGGTAATGTAAACAAAAAAGATGTTTTTTTAAAACTAAAAAAAAAATATATGAACAAAAAATTACTCATTGTAAGCGCATTAATTTTACCAATGTTGTTAATCAATAACACAATAAATTCTTCACCAAACGGAGCACCTGGAGCAAGAACAGGATCACCTGGTGACGGTGGCGGAACATGTTTCACATCAGGTTGTCATACTGGTGCTCCAACTGAAACTGTTGGTATTTTAACTACCAATGTTCCTGCAGAAGGATATACGCCAAATACTGCATATACAGTTACTGTTACATTAACAGGAACAGGTAATAAAGGTTTTCAAGTTTCGCCACAAAACATAACAGGAACAGAATTAGGAACTTTAGCTGCAGGAACTGGAAGCTGGGTAATTGGAAAATATATTACACATTCTACTCCCAAAAACACTGCTACAGCAGTTTGGACTTTCCAGTGGACTGCTCCTGCAAAAGGTACCGGTGATGTTAATTTTTATGGTGCTTTTGCAATTACTAGAAATACTACTAAAACTCAGGTTTTAAAAGTTACAGAAAAACTTGGTTCGGGAATTCAGGAGTCAGATTTATTCAGTATAAATGTATTTCCAAATCCGGTAAGTAATCAATTAAATTTATTGTTTAATAACAATACTAAAAATGCAGTAATTGATTTATTAGATTTAAATGGAAAAGAAATTTTACACAAAGAATTAAACAATAATACTGCTGAAAACGCAATAGACGTAAGTACTATTAAAGAAGGAAATTACATTGTGAAAATATTAGCAGATAATAACATTTATTACAAAAAAATAAGTATTAATCACTAAAACATACATATCTGTAAAAGTCATTGAATTAGTTTAAATTATTCTTGAAAGTTAGGAATGGTTTAAACTAATTTTTTTGCAACTGTACCAACAAAATCTTTCAAATAAAAAGGTTCAAAATAAGCCACATCTTCAAACTCATTTTTATCATAGGCTGCTTGTGCCAATGATGAAAGAAAACTGGCATTACACAAAATTTCAAATCCAAAATCCGATCCCGCAAAAGCGGGACGAAATCCAAAATTCTTGTTGCATTTTTCCGCTCCATTTCCAATAAAAACTATTTCATTTTGTTGTAGTTCTTCATGGAACGAATGTTCATCAATAATCTTGGCTTGTGTGGGTAATATTTCTGCTAATTGATTGTTAAATAAAGCGCAATAAACTTCCATTCGCCTCGCATCAATCATGGGGCAAATCAAGCCATTGTAATTTGGGTGATTCGTTAAATATCCGTTGGCTAAACTTTGTAAAGTATTGATGGCAATCATTGGTATTTGCAAAGCATAACAATAACCTTTTACCGATGAAACACCCACACGCAAACCAGTATAACTTCCTGGACCTTTACTCACCGCAATGGCATTTAAATCTTGCAGAGTTATGGCTCCAATATCCAATGCTTTTTGCACTAAAATATGTAATTGCGAAGCATGGTTATTGCCTAATTTATCTTCGGCAAGCGCAATGGTTTTACCCTCTTTTGCAATAGCAACCGAACAAATTTCAGTAGCAGTTTCTATACAAAGAATCAATGCCATAATTTAAAAATTCAATAAGTCGTTTAACTTAGCTGCTACCTTATCAGCATTAGGAAGCATTTCGGCTTCTAAACCCATGTTAAGCGCAACAGCAGGTAAGTTTTTAGACCCAATAGTCATAACGGGAGCATCTAATTTAGTAAAACATTGTTGCATAATTCTTGCTGCTAAACTTTCGGCAAAAGAATTCAATAAAGGCTCTTCAGTTACCACCAAACATTTGCCATGCTTGTTAACACTGGCCATAATTGTTGCTTCATCTAAAGGTTGTAACGAACGTAAATCAACAATTTCTACTTTTCCTTCAAATTGCTTTGCAGCTGCTAAACTCCAATACACGCCCATTCCCCAAGTAATAATGGTACAACTTTCCCCATTTTCTATGGCGTCATTGCTGGCATGTTGTACAATATTTGCTTTGCCAAATGGCAATATATAGTCTTCATCGGGTTCAATGCAACGCGCCAATTCTGTTCCAGGATTTTTACTCCAATAAAGTCCTTTATGCTCTAACATAATACAAGGATTTCCATCGTAATATGCAGCTTTCATTAAGCCTTTCATATCGGCAGCATTGCTTGGATAAGCTATTTTTATTCCTTTTAAAGTGAGTAAAGTAGATTCAATGCTTCCACTGTGGTAAGGACCGCCTCCGCCATAAGCACCAATTGGAATTCTGATGACACAACTCACCGGAAATTTTCCCATGGTTAAGTAACTTGATTTGGTAATTTCACAAACTAATTGGTTTACGCCACTCCAAACATAATCGGCAAATTGAATTTCAACAATTGGCTTAATGCCCACCGCACTCATTCCAACGGTAGAACCTACAATATAAGCTTCTTGAATGGGCGTATTGAACACGCGGTGTTCTCCATATTTACTAGCTAAAGTAGCCGCTTCACGAAACACGCCTCCTAATCTTGCTCCAACATCCTGACCATAAAAAATAGCTTCAGGATGGGTGCGCATAATTTCATCAACGGCATGTAAAGCGGCATCCACCATTACAGTTGGCTCTTTGCCCTCTGGTGTTCTATTACCTACTTCCTCTGTTGCTTTTGATGGTGCAAACACGTGATGCTCCAAAGTATCAATATTGGGTTCAGGAGCATTTACGGCATCATCAAATTGCGAAGCAACATAGGCAATGGCCTCCTCGTTTATTTTTTCTAATTCATTGCTGTAAGCAATATTATTTTCTAAAATATAATTTCTTAATTTTGGAAATGGATCGTTTGCAGTATGCTTTTCCATGTCTTCATCTGTACGGTACCATTCCTTGCGAACACCTGAAGTATGGTGACCTAATAAAGGAACTTTAGCACATAATAATAGAGGCGCACGGTGAACTCGCACATAAGCCAAACATTCTTTAATGGTTTGGTACGAAGCAGCAAAATCGCTTCCATCTACTCTTCTGCGCTCTAATCCTTTAAATCCTGCGGCATATTCATAGGCATCCATGGCACGCATTTCATCGCCACTGGCGCTAATTCCCCAATTATTGTCTTGTACAAAATATATGATGGGTAGTTTTTTTAACACTGCCATTTGTAATGCTTCTGCAATTTCGCCTTCGGTTACAGAACCATCTCCAAGGCTACAAATAACAACTGGTTTTTCATCAGGATTATTCAATCCTTGACTTTCTTTGTAAGCTACTGCATGTGCCATACCTGTAGTTGGAATGGCTTGCATTCCGGTAGCGCTACTTTGATGTGGCATTACAGGAATTCCTTCTCTTCGTAACGATGGATGTGAATAATAACTTCTTCCCCCCGAAAATGGGTCATCGGCTTTGGCCAATAACTGCAACATTAATTCGTAAGGAGTAATTCCAAAACCCAATAACATGCTTTCGTCACGGTAATAGGGCGATGCAAAATCAAATGCTTTTAACTGAAATGCTAAGGCTAATTGAACAGCTTCATGTCCTTTACTGGTTGAATGTACGTATTTGGTAATGCTGCGGTTAGCATCATAAATATCGGCCATGGCACGGGCCGTACACATTAATTGGTAAGCTTTTAAAATTACTGAATTTTCCATTGGTAAATAAGAACCGCAAGGATAATTATAAATTATGAATTTTGAATGATAAAGTATGAAATATGAAGTATGAAGTATGAAGGAAAAAAATATTTAACAAATCATCATTAAGCGTGTTTCTCCCGTTTTTTCTATTGGAGCTCGGTGAATACAGGGTAATACTTTACTTTCGGGATGGTCAATGGCTAATCGCCATAAATGACCACGGCCTAAGTTTATAGGTCGTGCCGTTGGCAAAGCTTGGTAATGTAGATCGTAAAAATGTTCTTTTAAAAACGATTCAAAACCCGCATCTTCTTTCCCATATAGTTTCTTTAGTTCAAGGCGTATTTCGGGAACAAGTACTTTTTGTTGTGCTTGTGAATTGGGTAATATTTCACTCGCCTCGCCAAAATAAGTGCATAAAAAAGTATCGCTTGGAATTGGCGATCTATCTACGTGAAAAGAATAAACATCGGTTGGAATTAACGGATAAGCATCATCTCTTTCGTAACACCTAATTAAATTAAGGACTGGCGATGCTCCATGTGCTTTTAAAATTGCTAAGTCGTTTAACAATATATTCCGAGCCAGCTGTCCTTGTTCACTTAACTGAAGTTCACGAAGTTCTTCTACCTCCAATTCCGCTATGTTTTCTGTGAGTGAAATTTTATTTACAATCTCAGAAAAATCACCTTGTAAATTACGCGTCCAGCAAAGTGCATTTACATCACCATGAAAAGGTGTAGCAACAAGTTCTTGGAAACTGCTAACGCAATGATTTTGATGATGATCGTTCAATAAATCTATCATGATGGTATTTTAAAAATTTATTTTTTACCCTGTAAATATTTACTTCGTCACCATTGCTAATGCTAGTTTTTTCTAATATCATTCCATTTTTCAAAGCCACTTTTATAGAGTCAATATTTTCAGGAACAATGACCGAAATGAGTGATTTACAAAAATTATTTTCAAAAGCAAATGTTTTACATTTAATAGCTGCTTCTGTTGCATAACCTTTTCCGCGGTGACTTGGCATAATTGCATAACCAATTTCAAGTTCTTCTTTTCCATCTATTGTTTGAACCAATAAACCACACTGACCAACAAACTCATGAGTGTTTATATCAATTAAAGCATTCAAGCCTCCATTTCCATTTTCATAACGGTTATTAATTTTTTCAAACCATATTTTACAATATTCAATAGGATCATTTATTAATAATTGTTCTTGGCTAAAAATGTATTTTAAGGAATCTGGATATTTGCAAAACTTTAGCCAAGTTTCAAAATCATTTGAAGTTATTTTTCTGAAAATTAGGCGCTCGCTTTCTTGTCCTTCTAATGAATATTTAAATGTAGTTTTTTGCATATTATAATTAATAACCCATTTAAAGGTTATAACTTTCCTTTACATTTTATTCGTTGTTTCATTAGGAGTACTTTTTGATTTCATCAATGGCTTTCCTTTTAATGCTTGAATAAAATGTAAAGGAAAGTCCAATTGTTAATTTTGTATTTTTTAAAACATAGTATGAAAGTATTGGCAATACTTGTAAGGCATGCATGCCTATAAAATGTGAAACCCTTAAATCGCCAACAGTTTTACTCCAACCAATAATGAACCAATTTGAGTTATCGTTCAAAGCCCCAACACTGTGGTTCAATCTTGAACCCATAGCAAAACCTTCAAATGAAAAAATAACAAAAATAATTATTCCTAATCTGATAGCCCAAACATAGTAATTGGGTAATGTAGGAAAGGAGTTTGTGAAAAATAATATGCCAACATAAGCTGTATAAAGCGTAACCAATGTGGCTGCCAATGCCATCATTGAATATAAAGCTGAATAAACAGGAGTGCTTATATTATAATGCGAAAGCTGACCTCTACCTGCTTGAAAGGCAATATAAAAAATTTCGAATCCTAGTAAAATAATAACAGACCAATTGAATAAATTGATATTGAAATTGGGTAGGTAATAACAATACCAAGCCATTGCCCAAGCAAATAGAAAGGTAGAAAATGCAAATTTAAAAGGCTTATACCAAGCATTTACATGATAAATTTGAGTGCTTGTGTATTTAGTAAGGACAATAAAAACTACTGCTAAAAAAAGACAAAGCAAACCATAATAAAATAAGGTTTCATTTCTTTGCTTGAGTTCTTGAATAAAATCTATCATTGTTTAATTATAAGTACTCCTAAAATTTAAATCTTCACCAAATGTCCAAAGTGTTTTTTTACAGAAAAAATGAGTGGAACTATTCCACAAAAAAAATGAATAACGGTAATGTGTACATAGCCCTCATAATGGAAAGCATGTAATAAAAACATAAGATTTGCAAGTATGCATAAAAGCAAATCTTTGTATTTAATAGTGGTGTTCATCATGTATGTTTTGTATTTAAAAGCTTTCTATTTTTCAAATATATTTCTATTTCAATGATAATATATATATATTTTAAAAAAGAAATTAAACCTAATATTTAATATTCACAAATCACCTTTAGTTTCTGCTGATGCATCATAATTTGTAACGAAGTATTGCCTTTCATTTCACCGTCTATATTTACTAAATGAGGGGTTTCGGTTTCTATTGCTATATGCTTTGCTTGTACATATTTTAATATTGGAGAGCTCATGTGTTTGCCGCTAAATACTTTTGGAAAAAGCATTAACAACTGAAGTCGTGATGCTTTTTCAACAATTAAAAAATCAATCAATCCATCGTTTAACTTTGCCAAAGGAGCCATTTTCATAGCCTTTCCAGTGTAGCGGGTATTGCATGCAAACAGGAAACAATAATCATGATAATGCACTTCATTATTATAAGTAATTTTTGCTTTTATAGTAGGATTTACAACTATTTTTATGAGCGATGCGATGGTATAACGGGCAGCTCCAAGCCACCTTAATTTTTCTGCCAATACATTAATATGAGCCACCAAGCCACAACCCACTATATTAAACGACCAAATGCTGGTTCCATTAGTTTTTACCTCAGCAATATCTATTAGTTTATTGGTTCCTGTTAATAATAATTGAGTGGCTTTTTTGCTTGTTAAGCAATCTAAATCGTAGTTAAACGCATTGCCAGTTCCACAGGGAAAAAGCATGATTGGAACTGCTAACCACGTTGGCTCTTGCATCATGGCATTAATTACTTCGTGCATGGTTCCATCGCCACCTAATACTGCTATTTTGCTAATATTATTTACTTTAAATTGATGTACAAAATTTGCTAAATCACCTGGAGTTTTACTTACCAAAAGTGCTGTATCAAATCCGTTTTGTTGCATCACTGCAATAGCATTTTGCGCAGTGTTCAAAGCTTTGCCTTTTCCTGCAAATGGATTTACTAAAAATAAGATGCTTTGATTGGTTTTCATAAACAATACTTTGATTTACTTTTGAATATTTAAATTTGTAATGACAAGGTTTGTAATCAAAGTTCACAAATCACCTTTAACTTCTGATGATACATAATTATTTCGAGTGGAGTATTACCAATTACTTCTCCATCTAAATTTAATATTTGGGGTGTTTGTGTTTCTATTTTCAAATGGTTAGTTTGAATCACTTTTATTAATCTTGACCTGATATGTTTGCCACTAAATACTTTTGGCAAAAGCATTAATAACTTAAACCTAGAAGCTTTTTTAAGTATAATAAAATCAATGAGTCCATCGTTTAATTTTGCAAATGGAGCAACTATCATTGCCTTACCTGCATAACGCGTATTACAAGCCAACACTAGACTAAATTCATTGTCATAAACTTGATTATTAAAGGTCAATTTAGCATGAATAGTTGGCTTTTTTATTAATATTATTAATGATGCAATGATGTATCTTTTAGCGCCTAACCAACGCAATTTTTCAGCTAATTGATTAACATGCGCTATCATTCCACAACCAACAGAATTAAATGACCATATACTTGTTCCATTTGTTATTACCTCTGTTAAATCTAATAATTTAATTTTACCATATAATAGTAATTTAGTAGCTTTTTTAACTGTTAAAAATCCAATGTCATGGTTAAAAGCATTTCCTGTTCCGCATGGAAATGACACTATTGGAATAGAAAGCCAATTTTGGTTTCCCATAATGGCGTTAATCACTTCATGCATGGTTCCATCGCCACCCATAACTGCTATCTTACATATTTCTTCAATATTAAATTGACTCGTAAATTTTGACAAATCACCCAAATCTTTACTTACCAAAAGTGCTGTGTCATATCCATTTTGTTTCATTACCTCAATGGCATATTTTGCAGCATTCATGGCTTTGCCGGTTCCCGCAAAAGGATTTACTAAAAACAAGATAGTGTTTGGACGAATCATTGAAACAATAATGTTGTTTTTTTTTGAATGTTACAATTTAAAAATTTAATTAAATTAAAAATTCCAACAATTATTTTTACTTATTATAAAAATAACATCAAATTTATTGTATTTTTTTTTATTAAACTCTCTTTTTAAGTATTATTAGAATATGAACATGCAAAAAAACAGCTAGTTTGCAATTAAATATTTGCAATAATTTAATTATTATTGAAACCTAAAAAGCTTTATAAATATATAAACCTAAAACCATTAAAAAGTAATGGAAAATAACGAATAAAAAAATGTTAGATAAATTTGGAATTGCACAACGTATTGCAAAAGAATTGCAAGATGGATATTATGTAAACTTAGGAATTGGCATTCCTACTTTGGTAGCTAATTATGTTCCCGAAGGCATTGAAGTAATTCTTCAATCAGAAAACGGATTATTAGGAATTGGACCATACCCGTTTGAAGATCAAGTAGACGCTGACCTCATCAATGCAGGCAAGCAAACTGTAACTACTACCAAAGGTAGTAGCTTTTTTGATAGTGCCATGAGCTTTGGAATGATTAGAAGCGGCAGAGTAGACTTAACTGTTTTGGGCGCCATGGAAGTGGCCGATAACGGTGACATAGCCAATTGGAAAATACCAGGTAAAATGGTAAAAGGTATGGGCGGTGCAATGGATTTAGTTGCATCCGCAAAAAATATTATTGTTGCCATGCAACATGTAAATAAAGCTGGAGAATCAAAATTACTTAAGCAATGTTCACTTCCAATTACTGGCTTAGCTTGTGTAAAAAAAGTAGTAACAGAGTTAGGTGTATTTAACATTACAGATCAAGGCTTTGAATTATTGGAATACGCGCCTGGTGTTACCATCGATTATATAAAATCAAAAACTGAAGGCCGATTAGTTATTTCCAATAGTGTTTTTGAAATGAGTATTTAATATTTATAAATGAAAAAATATTACCAAGAAAATCCATTGAATGCCATTTTAATTGTTGCATTTATGGTAAGGTTAGTGGCAGTAATTTTTAGCCAAGGTTATGGCATGAGCGATGACCATTTTTTAATAGTAGAAGTGGCACAAAGTTGGTTAGACGGACGTGATGATAGCCAATGGTTACCAGGACCATCAAACCCCAATGCAGCTGCTACCGGACATGTGTTATTATACACAGGAATTCACTATTATATATTTAAAATATTAGCGTTTATTGGCATTACCGAACCAAATACTAAAATGCTAATTTTACGTTTACTACACGCATTACTTTCATTAGTAGTTGTAAAATATGCTTTTAAAATTACAGAGAAATTAAGCAATATTAACAATGCAATTAACGTAGCTTGGATGTGTTCCTTGTTATGGTTTATTCCTATGCTAAGTGTAAGAAACTTGGTAGAAATGGTATGTATTCCACCTTTAATTTATGGCACTTGGTTAATAGTAAACAATGATAAAAAAGCAGTATTACAATTCATGTTTGCAGGCTTTATAGCTGGATTAGCATTTTCTATTCGCTTCCAAACTTCTACTTTTATTGCTGGCTTAGGTATTGTAGTTTGGATTCAATATAAATTCAAAAATGCACTTTTTTATGGCATTGGTGTAATCCTTTCTATACTTGTTTTTCAAGTTAGTGTCGACATGTATATTTGGGGTAAACCATTAGCCGAATTCATGGCTTATTCGGTTTATAACGTAGATAATGCTTATAATTATATTGTTGGAAATTGGTATAATTACTTGTTATTGATTGGTGGAATTTTAATTCCTCCAGTAAGTATTTTTATTGCTTATGGTTTTGCTTTAAGCTGGCGCAAACACTTAATATTATTTCTTCCTGCATTGTTGTTTTTTGCATTCCATTCTGCATTTCCAAACAAACAAGAACGTTTTATAATGCCTGTAGTTCCGTTCATTATTATGGCGGGTTTAATTACTTGGAATGAAATAAAAGAAAAGAATACCTACTTAATTAAACACAAAAAATTTGTAGATAATAGTTGGAAATTTTTCTGGATATTAAACACCATTGTATTGATTGTTTTAACGCCTTCATCAACAAAAATTAGTAGGGTAAATGCCATGAATTATCTTTCGCAAAAAACAGATGTAAACTCATTTATTTTTGAAACTAGCAATTCTGGTACAGTACTTATGCCAAGGTATTATTTAAAAAAATGGGTAAACTATTATAACGTAACTAAAGATGATCCTGCTGAAAATTTATACAAATATTTAAAATCAACTAATTCTGAATTACCTAATTACTTAATAGTTGGAGAAGCAGAAAAATTAGTTTCAAGGTTAGCTCCATGTATAAAAAACTTTGGAAAAGTGGAATATTTAGCCACCATAGATCCTAGTTTTTTAGATAAATTCATGCATTGGATCAATCCTTTTGGCAACGAAAACCAAACTTATTATATTTATCAATTTGTTAGGAAATAATTTTTGAGCCAATACATCAATTTACATTCACATAGAAAGCCAAAAGTGATTGGTGAAATAGCCATCAGAAATGGTTTTTTAAAAACCATTGATTTTAGCAAAATTGATTATCCAGTTTCCTTAGGTATACATCCTTGGCATGTTCACAAAACTAATATTGATTGGGCTTTAGCACAAATAGAAAAAAATCATGCTCAAATAATTGCAATTGGTGAATGTGGATTAGACAGGGTCATTCAAACACCCATTGAGTTACAATTAACTACTTTTCACCAACAAATTGAATTGGCAATTCAGTTTAATTTACCAGTTATAGTTCATTGCGTAAAAGCTTATTCCGATTTTGCTGCCATTGCAAAGCAATACCCAAATGTAAAGTTTGTATTACATGGTTTTTCAGGAAATGAAGAATCATTACAAATGCTTTTAAATTTTAAAAATGTTTATTTTAGTGTAGGGAAATATTTATTTAACCCAACAATGAATGCAAGTTTAGTAATTGGGAAAATTCCTTTAAATTACTTGTTTTTAGAAACCGATACAAGCAAATATTTAATCAGTGAAATATACCAAAAGGCAGTGCAAATTTTAGAAATTGAAGAAACAGTTTTAAAAAATCAAATCTTTGATAACTTTGCCAACCTTTTTAAAATAAAAAAATAAATGAAAGAAGTACAACCCTGGATGGGCCGCACCGAGTTATTACTAGGTCCCGATAAATTAAAAACATTAGTCAATTCAAATGTATTGGTAGTTGGGCTAGGTGGTGTTGGCGGAATAGCTGCCGAAATGATAGCACGAGCTGGCGTTGGTAAAATGACCATTGTAGATGCTGATAATGTAGATCCAACTAACAGAAACAGACAATTGGTAGCTTTAAAAAGTACTGAAAACAAAATAAAAGCCGAAGTTTTAGGTGAACGTTTATTAGACATCAACCCTGATTTAGAATTACAGATTTTACCTGTTTACTTCCGAGATCAAATAACTGAAGAAGTATTGAACAATAATCATTTTGATTATGCGGTAGATTGTATTGATACGCTTTCTCCAAAAGTATATTTTATAAAAGCTTGTATCGACAGAGGAATTCCCATAGTAAGTTCTATGGGTGCTGGCTCTAAAGTAGATCCTACAAGATTAAGAGTAGCAGATATTTCAGCTACTTATAATTGCCATTTGGCAAAATATGTTCGCAAATATTTACATAGATTGGGCGTTTATAAAGGTGTAAAAGCTGTGTTTAGTGATGAGCAAAGAATGCCTGAATTTAAAGTGGTAGAAACACCCGAGGACATGCGCAAAAAATCGGTGGTGGGAACAATCAGTTATATGCCAACTGTATTTGGTTGTACGGTTGCCAGTGTTTGTATTAGAGATTTATATAATAGATAGTTTATAGTCGATGGACCATGGACGATAGTTTTTGGACCATAGACAAAAGTTCTTTAATATCGTCTATTCACTATGGTCTATGGTCTATCAACCATCAATACAAATTGATTCTATTGCCATATTTATCGGCAAAGCCATCAAATTGTAAAGTTTGAAATGCTTGAAAATTGGTTTTTCCTTTTTCCATATTTACCATGAAATTATTCTTTTCAGAGTTAATATTTGAAGAAGTTTCAAGCACAATATTTTGTTTGCCAATTGGTAAAAAAGCCCGAGTATAATTAATAGAATAAGGTAAAAATTGCCAATTGCGGGTATCTGCTTTTTCTGAGGCAGCACTTAAAATACTTAAGGCCGCACCTGCACCTTCATTTTCTTTTTTTGCATAAGCAATTGCTGCCTGTTTCAATGCTAATCGTAAAATGGCTTCACCTATTTCTTTTAACATTCTATCGTCTAAACTTTTAAAAGCAATTGCGTTAATATCTTCGCCAATATCTAATTTAAATACATTGTTTAAACTGTCTATTAAAACTGCTTTTTTATAAGTAGGAATACGTGTTACATATTTAGGCCAAGCAACTCTTACAATATTTAAAGCTGTAACCTTTTTTCTGTCCTCTTCGTTTCCAATATATATTGGGAAACTTAAACCAAGCTCCACATTTACAAAATTTACATATCCATTTTGGGAAGGATATGTAACAAAGTTTACAGAATTTTCATCTTTTACAGGACCAAGGCCATTGTTCCAAAAAAACACTAAAGGAGCATAACCTTCAGGCAAAAGTTCTGCTTTTAAATTAAACTCCGCTTCATATTTATCTACTTCATCGTTAAAGTAAATAGTTTTTGCGGTTCGTAAAATATCTTTTTTTAACTGTAAAGGAATTTCCGTTCCTAACTGTGGCTTATAATCTTCTTTATATATATTGAGTGAATTTCTATAAGCAATAAACGCATTATTATAATCCCCTTGCGCATCGTATATCATTCCTAATAAATTATGTGCAAATGCATCACGTCTATATTTGTTTTTATTTTCTAAATAATCATTTATTTTTTGACTTGTGGCAATCATTCGTTTACAAGCCACCAAAGCATTATCCAAATCGCCTAATTGAACAAAATTAATGGTTGCATAATAATGAAGCAATATTTGTTCAAATGATTCACCGCTATAGGTACTATAATTTGGATTGATAAGAACACTTGCCAATTCTGTAACATAGTTTTTTCTATAATCTTCTACAAATAAATCAGCTTTTAAAAAATATTGATTGCTTTCAATATTTTTTCCATTCATCCATAAAATAGTTCCTTTGTTTAAGTAAAAAAGCAATCTATTTCTTTTGGGTTTCTGCCACCTAGCATCGTTCATTAATACTTCAGCTTTATTGATATTTCCATTATAAACAGCATCCATAACATCTGCTTGCTTTTGGTAAAAAGTAGCACATGCACTAAGCATAGTTAAGGCAAATATCAATAATATGTAAACTTTATTTTTGATCAATGTAGTATTTTAAAAATGAAAATAAATAAATAAAAAGCCTACTTGTTTAGTAGGCTTTAATTTATATATTTTAAATTTAGTTTTTAACTAATTTCTTAATTTGTTTTTGGCCAATCCAAACTTTCTCGTTGGTTTCCAAATCGGTCAATTCTAAATCTACTTGATATGCTACGGATTTGCGGTTTTTATGCTCATCAGTAATGGAAACAATTACTCCATTTAATATAAAATCAGCACCTTTTTCTTTGCCCCACTTCTTTTTAGTTTCCTCACTAGCAAATGTTTGCTGGTCGTTTCTTTCATCGCGAATTGGGCTTCGATCTTCAGAACTTTGAACAACTGTTACAGTACCTCCATTAACGAATGCAATTTCCATATTTTTAATAAAAAAAGTTGCGTCAATATATTCACTCGTTTTATTTCTAACAGTTCCAATAATTACTACAGGTTTACGATGCAATCTAGCTTCAAAACTAGCTATCCAATTTCTATTAATCATAAGTGCATCATTAATCATTTCTATAGATACTAATTTACTGTCAGTATCGTTCCAACGCCCACTAATATCAGTAGCTAAATTTGGATCTACTCTATCAATTTTTCTGTTTCCACAGCTTGAGCTAATTAAAACTCCAATGGTACTCAATGCTAATATTATCTTTTTCATAAATTGATTTATTTTAATTTTCTTCAACATTACAAAATGCTTGCCAAAGTTGCTATATGAATTTGATAAAAAATAAAAAATATTTTTTTGGCAATAATTTTGATAAGTGATAATTATAAATTTATTTTACAAATCCAAATTCGAGCCATCATGAAAAAATTAATTATCACACTATTAACCCTAATTGCTATTAATCAAATTTTTGCGCAAGTACAAAAACAAACATTACCTGATATAAATTTAAAAGATATAAACGGTAAATTAGTAAATGTTGGTGATTATTCTAAAAAAGGGAAAATTGTTGTTGTAAGTTTTTGGGCTACTTGGTGTACACCTTGTAAAAAAGAATTGAATAATATTAATGAACTTTACGAAGAATGGAAAAGCAAATACGACATTATTGTGGTAGCTGTTACCATTGATAATGCTAGAAATGTAATGAAAGTAAAACCTTATGTGGATGGTCAAGCTTGGCCATTTGATATTTTATTAGATGTTAATAGTGATTTGATGCGTGCCATGAATGTAATCAATCCTCCACACACTTTTTTAATTGACAAAACAGGAAACGTTGTTTATAGTCATACAGGTTATTTAGAAGGCGATGAATTTACTTTAGAAGAAAAAATCAAAGCATTGGCTAAATAATTTTATTGATTAAATATAAAAAAAGGAGCAAATTAAAACTTGCTCTTTTTTTTTTTATAAAACGTTTACATTTTTCAACCACTAAAATACTATAAATTCGCAACGTGGAATTTAAGTTAACAAGCGAATATGTGCCAACTGGCGATCAACCAACTGCTATCAAATCATTGGTAGAAGGATTGAACAGAGGCGACAAAAGTCAAGTATTATTGGGAGTTACAGGAAGTGGTAAAACTTTTACCATGGCCAATGTTATTGCACAAGTGCAAAGGCCTACTTTAATTTTAAGTCATAATAAAACTTTGGTGGCACAGCTTTACAGCGAATTCAAACAATTTTTTCCTGAAAACAGAATCGAATATTTTGTTTCCTACTACGATTATTATCAGCCCGAAGCATTTATTCCGTCAAGCAATACTTATATTGAGAAAGACATGGCTATTAATGAAGAGATAGAAAAAATGAGACTTTCTACTACTTCAGCTTTAATATCTGGCCGAAGAGATGTATTGGTAATTGCATCCGTTAGTTGTATTTATGGTGCGGGAAATCCGAAAGATTATGAAAGCAGTGTTGTAAGATTACACGTAGGGCAAAGCATCGTAAGAAATACTGTTTTGTATGCATTAGTCGATTCACTTTACAGCAGAACAACTGCCGATTTTACTCGAGGAAATTTTAGGGTAAAAGGTGATGTGTTAGACGTTTTTCCTGCTTATGCCGATTTTGCTTTTCGCATTTCATTTTTTGGAAATGAAATTGAAAGCATTGATATCATTGACCCCATAAGTGGAAAAAAACAAGAATCGGTGCAAGATTGTGCCATTTTTCCAGCTAATATTTATGTTACTCCAAAAGAACAATTACATGAAGCCATGCGCGATATTCAAGATGATTTGTTAGCGCAAATTGAATATTTTAAATCTATAGGAAAACACATAGAAGCAAAACGTTTGGAAGAACGCACCAATTTTGATTTAGAAATGATGCGCGAGTTAGGTTATTGCAGCGGCATAGAAAACTATAGCAGATACATGGATAAACGCAAACCTGGTGACAGGCCTTTCTGCATTTTAGATTATTTTCCAAAAGATTTTGTACTCATGGTAGACGAAAGTCATGTGAGTATTCCGCAAGTACGAGCCATGTATGGTGGCGATAGAAGCCGTAAGGAAAACTTAGTGGAATATGGTTTCAGGTTGCCATCGGCAATGGATAATAGACCTCTTCAATTCAATGAATTTGAAAACATGATTGGTCAAACTATTTATGTAAGTGCTACACCTGCTGATTATGAAATTAGAAAAACGGAAGGTGTAGTGGTGGAACAAATTATTCGTCCAACAGGATTAATTGACCCAACCATAGAAGTACGTCCAAGTTTAAATCAAGTAGATGATTTATTGGATGAAATAGATGAACGCATCAAAATGGGTGACCGAATATTGGTAACCACTTTAACCAAACGCATGGCTGAAGAGTTAAGTAAATACATGGGCAAGCTGAACATTAAATGCCGATATATTCACAGTGAGGTAAAAACTTTAGATCGAGTAGAAATATTAAGAGATTTGCGTTTAGGCGTTTTTGATGTATTAATTGGCGTAAATTTATTGCGCGAAGGATTAGATTTACCGGAAGTAAGTTTGGTAGCCATTATGGATGCTGATAAAGAAGGGTTTTTGCGCAATGATAAATCATTGACTCAAACCATAGGCAGAGCTGCGAGGAATGAAAGAGGCAAAGTAATTATGTATGCCGATAGAATGACTGCCAGCATGCAACGCACCATTGATGAAACAGATAGAAGACGTGAAAAACAAATAGCATATAATACATTGCATAGCATTACACCAAAAACTATTAAACGAACGCGTGAAGAAATTCTGAAACAAACCAGCATGGCCGATGCAAAACAAATATTTGCTCCTGAAGCAAAAGCTTATGTAGAACCAACAGAAATGAACTTGGCCGCTGATCCAATTTTGGAATATTTAAGTAAACCAAAATTAGAAAAAATGATTGGCGAAACTCAAAAACGCATGCAAAAAGCTGCCAAGGATATGGACTTTATGGAAGCTGCTCGCTTAAGAGATGAGATGTTTGCTTTGCAAAAGAAAATGGAAGAAATTGGGTAGATTAAATTTTGGATGTTGTCCCGATAAATCGGGATTAAATGTTGGATGAATTTATAAGTAAATTCGAAAAAATATTCCATTGAATTGGAACGAAATTCAAAAAGTGAATTACTAACAATGAACAGCCGTTGTGCTTTATCCAACGGAATTTAGTGATTTAAAATTTATTGTCACCCTGAGCGGAGTCGAAGGGCATTATTCAAATTTTCAAGTTTTTTATATTGCTGCATAATTATAAATTGCGAACGAATGAAGAAAATTATTTTTACCCTTTATACTTCCTTGGCTTGCCTTACCTATTTAAGCGCGCAAGAAGGTGATTCCAAAAAAGACAATGGCGAATTTTCTGGGAACTTTCAAAACACGAATCAATTTTATGTAAATGACCCAAAAATTGGTACCAATACTACACAGTACAAACGGGAACTTTCAAGTGCAGATGCTTGGTTGTATTTGAGCTATAAATTGAAAGGATATAAGTTTAATGTGCGTTATGATATGTTCAATAACTCACCATTGTTTGATCCACAAGCTGCATTTACCCAAAGCGGAATTGGTATTTGGAATTTAAGTAAAGACATTGATAAATTCAATATTACTGTTGGTTATTTCTATGATCAGTTTGGAACTGGAATGGTGTTCAGGGCTTTTGAAGACAGAAACCTTGGATTGGATTTTGCCATTAATGGTGCAAGAGTTATTTATACACCCACAGAAAATACAGTGATAAAAGCATTTACTGGTTTACAAAAATTCAGGTTTGATGTTCGCCCTGAAGTAATAAAAGGTATAAATATTGAACATAGAATTGAATTCAATGAAGACTTAAATACTCAAATAGGTGCCAGTGGAGTAAATAGAACGATTGACCAAAACACGATGAATAATGTGGTTGGTGCCATCAATAATTACGAGTTAAAAGATAGGTTTGTTCCAAAATACAATGTGTTTTTAGGCAATGTTTATAATACTTTAAGTTATAAAAAAGTTAGTCTTTATACTGAATATTGTCAAAAAAGCGCAGAGGCAATTTTCAATCCTACTTTAGGTAGAATGGAGTTAAAAGATGGAAGAGTTTACTATACAAGTTTATCTTATTCAACCAAAGGTTTAGGCATTAACGCGCAATACAAACGTATTGAAAGTTTTTCATTACGTACATCTCCTTTAGAAAATTTGAACTATGGAATGATTGCTTATTTACCAAGTTTAACACGTCAAAATGTGTATCGATTATTGGCAAGGTATAATGCAGTAGTTCAAGAATTAGGTGAAAATGCTTTAGGAATGGAATTTACTATTAAACCGCAAGCAGCCTATTTCAAAAAGCATCAAACTACTATCAATATCAATACGAGTATAGTTACTGGTAAAAATGATTTCAATTTAAATAGGATTAATCCAATTGATTTTGCAACAGATACTGCTCGTTATTTTAGGGAACATTATATTGATGTATCGCATAAATTCAATAAGAAATTTAAAGCCATGCTAGGATTTCAATACATTAATTATAACCAAAAATTATTTGAACAAAAATCAAAAGAATATGAATACGTAACTGCCAAAACTTACTTTGGCGAAATGACATACAAATTAACACCTACACGCTCTATTAGAGTTGAAGCTCAATATTTACAAACCAAGCAAGATTTAGGAAGTTTTGTGAATGGAACAGTGGAATTAAATATAGCACCGCATTATTCTTTCAGTGTGGGCGATATGGTAAATGTAGATAGAGTTATTCGTGATGCAAGTCAAGGTTCTGATTTAGTGCATTATTGGAACATATTTGGAAGCTATACTTACAAAACTACTAGAATGACTGCAGGATTTGTAAAACAAGTGCAAGGTGTTAATTGTACTGGTGGCGTTTGCCGTGTAGAACCTGCTTTCAGTGGAGTTAAGGTTACTTTACAAACAAATTTTTAAAGCATATTTATGAAAAACATATTTAAAATTATAGCTGCAAGTTTATTTTTGATTTCAGCATGTGAAGAAGAAGCGCCTCCGGGTTTAAATTTTACTGCTGAAAGAAGTATTTTTGATACAACTTATATTATCAATGTTTTACCTGCTCCGCAAGCAACAAATGTATTAATAGAAGACTTTACAGCAATAAGATGTATCAATTGTCCAAGGGCTCAAAGAGTAGCAAAAAGTATTATGGATGCTCATCCTGATAGGGTTTATATATTAGGTATTCATCCAGGAAATGGGGTGCTTTCAGCATTAACAAAACCTTTTGATTTAATTGGTGACGACCATGAATCAAAATATGATTTTAGAACAAAAGAAGGTGGTGAAATACTTACCTTTTTGGGAATACCACAAGGACTTCCAAATGGAGCTATCAACAGAACAATTTTTAACGGTGAAACTAAAAGAATTATTGATGAAACAAAATGGAATGGTAATACTGAAAATTTATTAACTACAAATTCTATCGTAAATATTGATACTTTTGGTAAAAAAGGTGTTTACTTTTTTGAAGGAAATAAGATTCGCTTAAACATAAAATTAACTTATACCGCCAACACAAATGACTCTCAGTTTGTAAGTATTGCCATTATTGAAGACCATTTAATAGACCCACAAGAAGATGGTACACAAATAGTTGACACATTTGAACATAACCATGTTTTAAGGAGAACAATAACGCCATCATTAGGATCACAATTAAGATCATCAATTATAGCCGGACGCGTTTTTGAAAAAACCTATGAATACGAAATGACGCCTACTGATTTATGGAAAAAAGAAAATTTAAAAGTAATTGTCTTTGTTCATGGTAGTGATAAAATTAGTAAATTTAACATACTTCAAGTAAAAGAATACGAAATTCATTAATGAAATTATTCTCAAAATTCTTACTGTTTTTAAGTGTTTTATTTTGCGCTTGTAATGGCATTGACCAAGCATATTTAAACACAATTGTAGCTCACAGAAGTAGTATTGATCACGATTTTTTTAATCCTGAAACTACTCCTTTAGATACTGTAAAATTGAAAACTTTTACTGGGTTAAGATATTTTGAAGTAAACCAAAGTTATAAAGTAAAAGCAACGCTGACCAAATTTGCTGATATGCCCAATTTTGAATTACCACATTCGCATAATAGCAGCAAACCTTATAGGCAATATGGAAAAATTTCGTTTGTTTTAAATGGCAATAACTATGAATTAACCGTGCTAGAAGCTGTGGTAAAAAAGGAAGAATATAAAAATTATTTACTGATTTGTTTTACCGATTTAACCACCGGAAAAGAAACTTATGGGGGTGGAAGATACATAGACATTGAAATACCAAAAACCAATTTAGTTGATATAGATTTTAACTTGGCATATCATCCATATTGTGTTTATAATAGTAGTTACACTTGCCCAATTCCTCCAAAAGAAAATAAATTAAATTGCAGTATTGAAGCTGGAGAAAGGCTTTGAAATTTTGGATGTTGAATTTTGGATGTTGCCCTTCGACTTCGCTCAGGGTGACAAATATTTTGGATTTTGAAAGTAAAAATGATGAAGTATGAAAAAACACTTAAACACTTAAACACTTAAACACTTAAACACTTAAACACTTAAACACTTAAACACTTAAACACTTAAACACTTAAACACTTAAACACTTAAACACTTAAACACTTAAA
>CANGGG010000053.1 GCA_947453415.1 Bacteroidota bacterium
ATTTGAGCTACTTGCATACAATAGGTCATAACTTGAACATTTTCTTCTAATTCAGGTTGAACCATTTTATATTTTTTAGTGCTACGGAATGTTTTATAATATTTTGCTTTTGTTTCGCAAACTAAACTAATTTCTTTCAATAATGCATTTCCTTTATCAAATGCTCCAGCTAAGAAATAACCTTCAGCTAAACGTACTGAAAATACATCGTGAGCTATATTTGAAGATGGCAATACTTTTTGGCAATAATCCAAAGCTTTTATTGCACTGTCTTTTTTACCTTCTCTTACCAATTGCTCTGCTAAACGATAGAAAATATTACGGAAATTTTTTGTTTGACGTAAAATGGTTTCGTCTAAATAAACTCCAGGTTGGTCCATATTTCCCCACTTAAATTTAGTCATTAAGTTAGTCCATAAAATATTGCTATTGATACGTCCAGGACTAGGATCGTTAGGATCTTGTTGGTTAAATATAGGAACCAAGCGGTAAGTTAAACCTTCCATTTGGAAATGACTTTGCATGTTTAAATACACATCGCTACCAGTAGTAATAGCCCAATAAATTGGTCTTTTATTAATGTTGGTAGCAACAATGTCAAGTGTTAACAAATCAGGCTTCATCATATTATTAGCATTGCTAATTTCAAACTTAATACTATCAACCATGTATGGTGCATCTTCAGGTTGAACAACACCATTTTTTAAACAAGCTGCTTTATCAATTTTTACACTGAAACGTTTGGTTGGATAATAATTTACATAATCACCACCTTGTAATTGAACTTGACTATTTTTATTGTCATCGCCCATGAAAGCAATTAATTTACTCAAATCATAATAATCAGTTTTGTTTAAACCCAAATTAGCATTTTCATAAAACACTACGTAATTACGTTTTTCTGCAGCATAAGTTTCAGGAGTCCAACTAAATTCTACTGGTTTTCCATCGTATGCAGGGCGTCTTAAACCATCAGCATACCAATCAGTACCTAATAAACTTAAATTTATAATTCTAATATCACTTCTAATATTTTCTACGTTTTGCGCATACCAAAGTGGGTAAGTATCATTGTCGCCATTGGTAAATAAAATTGCATCTTTAGCACAAGAATTTAAATAATCTTCCGCAAAATGCAATGCTGTTAAGCGGTTAGAACGGTTATGGTCATCCCAATTTTGTTCTGCCATTAATATGGGTGCGCCTAATAAACAAACTATAGTTGTTATTGCGGTAGCAGCCAATGCATTCATTTTCTTCGATAAGAAATCAATAATTGCTAACACACCTAAACCTATCCAAATTATAAAAGTTTGGTACGAACCTACATAAGCATAATCACGCTCACGTGGCTGATGTGCTGGGAAATTCAAATATAAAATAATGAAAAATCCAGTAAATAAAAACAAGGTAGAAACTACTGTTGCATCTTCTTTGTTCTTTTTAAAATGAAATACCAAACCAAGTATTCCTAAAATTAATGGAATTCCATAATAAGTATTTCTTGCTTTATTATCTTTAATAATGGCTGGAATATCTTTTTGTGGGCCTAAGCGCCATTCGTCTAAAAAGGTTATTCCAGAAATCCAATTTCCTTTGGTAGCATCTCCATAACCTTGTTCATCGTTTTGACGTCCAACAAAATTCCAGAAGAAATAACGCCAATACATGAATCCTAATTGGTACGACAAAAGGAAGTCAATGTTTTTACCAAAAGTAGCTTTTTTCTCTCCTGGCATATTTTCCCAACTTCGGTATGATTGAATGTAATCAGCTCTATCGGCCCACATACGTGGTAAAATAGTACAATCTTTTGGATCATAAATGCGTTCTAATTTTTCGCCAGCTTCAGCATAAGTTTCTTTTCCATTGGCATCAGTTACTCTGCGGTAATTCATACCTTTTGATTTGGTATCAATTGCGCGAGCATAAAAATACTGACCATATAATAATGGATTATCGCCATACTGTTCACGGTTAATGTATGAAAGTAAAGCAAAAGGTTGGTCAGGATCGTTCATGTCAATTGGAGGGTTTCCTAACGAACGAATGATAATCATTGCATAGCTTGAAAAACCAATTACAATGAATGAAAATGATAGCACTAAAATATTTTTTACTGCATTTGATATTTTACTATAAAAGAATACAAAATATAATAAGCCTGTTAATAAAACCCAACCAATAAAACTACCAGTTGAAAAGTTAATATTTAACGAAACTAAAAATAAAGCTGCGTAGCAAGCAATGGCAACGTATAATCCAGTTTTTACAGCAGTTTGAGTGTAATGTAAAAGTGCAGCCATTAAAGCTATCATGATTGCAATTAGCATGATTGCTCCAGAATTGGTACTCATTCCTAATGAATTTACTGCAAAGAAATCTAACTTAGTAGCTAAAGTTGGTAAGCCTGGGATGATTCCAAATTGTACAAATCCAATTGCTAAAACAGCTACAGCACTTGCCTTTAAAAAACCTGGTAATGTGTAAGTATTCTTTTTAAAATAATATACATAAACAATAGCAGGAATAACCAATAAGTTTAACAAATGGACTCCAATTGCTAATCCAATTAAATAGGCAATAAGCACAATCCAACGGTCAGCACCTTTTTCGTTTGCATTGTCTTCCCATTTTAAAATACACCAAAAAGTTAAAGTTGTAAAGAAACTTGATGAGGCATAAACCTCTGCTTCAACAGCCGAAAACCAAAAAGTATCGCTAAAAGTTAAAACTAAAGCTCCAACTAATCCAGCACCCATAATGGCAAAAATTTGTTGAAATGAAAGTTCTCCGCCATTTTTATTAACTATTTTTTTACCTAAATGAGTAATAGTCCAAAAGGTAAACATCACGCATAAAGCACTTGTCATTGCCGAAACCATGTTCACCATGAAAGCCACTTTACTAGCATCGGATGCAAAAAGTGAGAACACACGACCTATCATTAAGAACAAAGGCGCTCCCGGTGGATGGCAAATTTGCAAACGATAAGAAGCTGAAATAAACTCACCACAATCCCAAAAACTAACTGTAGGTTCTAGCGTAAGTGTGTAAGTAATAATGGAAATGATAAATGTAACCCAACCGAGTACATTGTTGCTTAATTTGTATTTATTCATTGTTGCGATATAGTTTTCTTATTTGATTTTACTAAAAATGCTTAAAAGGCAAACATAATAGAAAATGCATTATAGCGCAATAGCAAAATATAAGAATTGAAAATTGTTTTTTTTTGATGTAATTCAACCCCTAAAGTTGCATTGTAAAACTTTTAAATACTTGCTGCTTCTAAACTGTATTTTTCTAAAACTTCTTCAATGATTGCATACAAATCATCTAAATGATTGGTGGTAACTAATTTGGTTCTGTACTCTTTAAAATGGTTTAAGCCTTTAAAATACGAAGTATAATGTCTGCGCATTTCAAGCATTCCAACTCCTTCGCCTTTCCATTCTACACTTTTTTGTAAATGTTTTTTACAAACTTCAACCCGTTGTTGAATGGTGGGTGCACCAAGCATTTCGCCTGTTTTTATATAATGTTTTATTTCACTAAAAATCCATGGATAACCAATAGCAGCGCGGCCTATCATTACGCCATCTACTCCATAACGGTTTTTATATGCTACCGCTTTTTGTGGCGAATCTATATCGCCATTTCCAAAAATTGGAATGTGAATTCGAGGATTATTTTTTATTTTACCAATTAATGTCCAATCGGCTTCGCCTTTATACATTTGTGCACGAGTTCTTCCATGAATACTTAATGCACTGATGCCAACGTCTTGTAAACGTTCGGCTACTTCTTCTACGTTTTGTGAGTTTTCGTCCCAACCCAAACGAGTTTTAACTGTTACCGGAAGTTTGGTTGATTTTACCACAGCTTCTGTTAACTTAACCATGAGTGCTAAATCTTTTAAAACGCCAGCCCCAGCTCCTTTACAAACTACTTTTTTTACCGGACAACCAAAATTGATATCTACCAAATCAGGATTAATGGTATCTACTATTTGAGTAGCCAAAGCCATAGCTTCTTCATCGCCACCAAATATTTGAATACCAACCGGACGTTCGTATTCAAAAATGTCTAATTTTTTTCTACTTTTTATAGCATCTCTAATTAGCCCTTCCGATGAAATGAACTCCGTGTACATTAAATCAGCACCATTATCCTTACAAACTGCTCTAAAAGGCGGATCGCTTACATCTTCCATAGGTGCAAGCAAAAGTGGAAAATCGCCTAATTCTATTTTTCCTATTTTTACCAATTATTTATTTTAAAATTATATTGCGCCCACAAAAATAGTAAAATGTTTAAGATACCCACCTTTTCATCGCATCCAATTCTGTTCTTTTTATGGAATTTTCTTATTTTAACAGGAATGGTTATAACCTTTTATGTGATTGGTGGGGTTTTAGGAATTGCTATTACTAAACTGTTTTTTGGTATAGATTTACAAAGTTCATTCAACGAAATTATTTATAATGCAAAAGCTAACCCGCAAGGTGTAATGGCTTTAAAGTTAAACCAAGCATTGATTTCAATGGCCATATTTGTGGTTCCTGCATTTTTATTTTGCAATGCAATTTATCAAAACCCCGTTCATTTTTTACAATTACAAAGTCCCACAAAAATTTATAATTATTTATTTATAATTCTATTAATAATATTGGCAATTCCTGTTTCATCCTGGTTAATGCAGTTAAACCAAAACTTGCATTTCCCGGAAAACTACCAAGATTTTGAAACATTTTTACGGGGCGATGAAGCTTTTGCAAAACTTCAAATGGAAATATTTGTGAATGCCAATACCATTCCTCAGCTATTGTTTAACATTTTAATTGTTGCTGTAATTCCAGCAATAACAGAAGAAATTTTCTTTAGAGGTTGCCTACAAAATTTTGTAAAAATGTGTTTTTATAATGTACATGTTTCGGTCATTTTTACTGCCATTATTTTTAGCGCCATTCATGGCGATTATTTTGGATTTTTGCCAAGATTTATGTTTGGTTTGGTATTAGGTTATGCTTTTGCTTATAGTGGCAATATTTGGGTAAGTATTGTTGGGCATTTTTTAAATAATTGCATTACCATTGTAGCATATTTTATTGCTCAAAAACATCCTGATATAGCTTTTTTAAATGATGATTATACCTTTCCAATCATTGTTACATTTGTAGCAGCAATTTCAATTGTTTTAATACTTTTTGCTATGAGCAAACTAAAATTTAAACAAATATTTATAAATAACACGAAATGATAGATTGGGTAAAAGTTACTGAGGTAAACAGCGTATTTACTGCTCAAAACATAATTGCTTTTTTGGCCGATAATGAAATTGAAGCATCTGAAATTGATAAAACCGACAGCAGTTATGCTGGTGCATTTGGCAAAGTAGAAATATATTGCCACAAAGAAAATGCGGTAGCAGCATTACATTTAATTGAAAAAAATAATTTTTAACGGATAAATTTTTTATACATGAGTAATTTTTGGCAACGAACCATTACAGGAATCTTTTTTGTACTAACCATTGTACTTTCTACCGTTTTAAACGAATGGTCGTTTTATATTTTGCTGTTCGCAATTAACTTTTTATGCTTACGAGAATTTTATCAATTAATGCTGCCAGATAAAAATTGGATAGAACAATATTTGGGAGTAATTGCCGGGAGTATCATCAATATTATGTTTGCTTTAATCATCAGAAATGATTGGGATTATGGTTGGTTTTACCACTTAATTCCTGTGTTTTTGTTGATGATTATTATAAAACTTTTTGAAAAAACTAAACGCGAATTCGATACTTTGGCTTACCAAGTTTTAGGAATTATTTACATCTGTTTTCCCTTGAGTATGTTAGCCGATTTTGGCCGTTTTAGCAGTTTAACATACGATGGTGCTTTGCCAATTGGATTTTTTATTATGCTATGGACTTGCGATACTGGCGCTTATTTGGTTGGACGAAAATTTGGTAAACGCAAATTGTTTGAACGAATTAGTCCTAAAAAAACTTGGGAAGGAAGTTTTGGTGGTGCTGCGTTAGTAATCATTGTTGCTTTTGTGCTTTCGCAATTTGATTATTTCGATATATTAGACTTACACGAATGGGTGATTGTTGGCTTAATCACTTTGGTTTTTGGTACCTTTGGCGACTTAACCGAATCACTCCTAAAACGCAATATTGATGTAAAAGATTCAGGTAATTTATTACCAGGTCATGGTGGTGTAATGGATAGATTTGATGGCTTGTTTTTAGCAGTTCCAGCGGTGTATTTTTACCTGCTATTTACCAACTAAATATGATAAAAACTTTAGTAAATAAAGTTTATAATGATACTGAAACTGAAACCAACAAAGTTGAAACCATCAAGTTTCAAGCTTTTATTGTTTGTATCAGCGCTGCTATTTGCATTACTTTAGATGAATACTTTAGTAAAAGAGAATTCATGTTCGACTTTCTGCACCATATTGGTTTGCATCAATTGGCCGATTCATATGCCGATATTATCAAAGATAGACTTTTCGATTTAAGCATTTGGGTTGGAAATATTGTGGTGTTTTATGGCATCATTCCTTTGCTCATTATCAAGTTTGTTTTCAAAGACAAATTCTCCAATTATGGGCTTGGAATAAAAGGCGCTATTAAAGATTATAAAATCTATTTGCTCCTCATTGGTATCATGATTCCAATTGTTTTTGCAGTTTCATTTACCGAAAGCTTTCAACACAAATATCCATTTTATAAAATACAAGAAGGCGAAGGTTTTTACCCAAGGTTTTTATGTTGGGAATTACTTTATTTATTACAGTTTTTTGCCATTGAATTTTTCTTTCGTGGCTTTATGTTGCATGGCAATAAAAAACGTTTTGGATTTTATTCCATTTTAGTCATGACCATTCCATATTGCATGATACATTTTGGAAAACCCTTGCCCGAAACCCTTGCAGCCATTATTGCGGGAGTAGTTTTAGGTGTGTTAAGTTTAAAAAGTAACAGCATTTGGTTAGGCGTTGCCATTCATTTTTCGGTAGCCATTACAATGGATTTTTGTTCCCTTTGGCAAAACGGATTGCTGTTTAAGTAGTTGATAGCTGTCAGTTGATAGACGATGGACGATAGTTTTTGGTTGTTGGTTGATAGACGATGGACCATTGTGTTCACGTCATTGCGATCATGCCATAGCATGAGAAGCAATCTTATTCCAACTATTAACTAATCCTTTGTCTTACGGTTTCGTAAACTGCTATTCCAGCAGCTACACTTACGTTCAATGATTGAACACCCAATTCCAACGGAATTTTAGCCATTTCTTCGCATTTTTTCAATATTTCGGGACTGATTCCTGTTTCTTCATTTCCCATAATTATAGCAACGGGAACAGTTAAATCTATTTCATGAAAATTCTTCTTGGCTTTTTCGGAACAAGCAATGGTTAAAACACCACTTTGATTCAATAATTCCAAAACAGTTTTATAGTTTTTTTCACGGCAAATAGGAATATGCATGAGTGCTCCAGCAGAAGTTTTTACTGCGTCTTCATTAATGGGTGCATTATCGGCAGCCGGAATTACAATGGCATGAACTCCCGCGCAATAAGCCGAACGGGCAATGGCTCCCAAGTTCCTTACATCGGTAATTCTATCCAAAATAAGTATAAAAGGCGTTTTGCCTTCGTCAAATAATTGTGGAATAATGTCTTCAATTTTCTGGAAAGCTATTGGCGATAAATAAGCCATTACTCCTTGGTGATTTTTTTGTTGGAGAAAAGCAAATTTTTCCTTTGGCGCGTATTGAATTGGAATATCCTGTTGCTTACATTTTTTCAGAATTTCGTTAATGATTTCGCTCTTTGCAGTTTGCTGAACAATTACTTTATTAATATCTTTTGCTGCCAATAATGCTTCTAAAATTGCATGTTGGCCATATATTAATTGGGTGGTATCTATAGGTTTTGGATTGCTTTTTGGATAAAATGCCATAGCTGCAAAGTAAAGCATTTTAGTATTAATTCTTTTTTTAAAATTCAACTAAAATTCTATCATTGTAAAAGTTTAACAACTAATTCGATTATGGCTTCAAATATTGTCATTTGTTCACAAAAGCACCGAGCTGTTTTAGCTCAAATAGGAGCAAGCACTTTTTACGATTCCTACAAAGACGAAAATTCCGAGTCGGACATGCAAGCTTATATTGCAAATACTTATACCATTGAAAAATTAGCCACCAATTTAAAGGATGAGAATATTATTTATTTTTTAGCTTATAATGAAACCGGAGACATTGGGTATGTAAAACTTTTATTGAACCAAACTAACTCAAAATTGGAGGGAAATAGCGCTGAAATTGAAAAAATTTATGTTAGAAAACAGTTTCATGGAAAAGGAATTGCGCAGCAGTTAATGCAGTTTACCATTGATTATTGTAAGCAAAAACATTATCAAAATATTTATTTAGGAGTTTGGCAAGAAAACCACAAAGCTTTGAAATTTTATAACAAAATGGGCTTTAAAACCTTTGACATTCGTACCTTTCAGCTTGGTGAAAGACTGTGTGATGACTATATGTTGAGTTTGAGTTTGTAAATTAATGTCGTTTATTTATAGAAATTCGACCCTTTCGGGGTCGTGATTGCTTTTATTGTTTTCATACCCTGCATTTCATGCAGGGCTATTAACATTCAATCCTTTCAGGATTGTTTATATTCGCTCAAAACCCCAAAGGGGTTTAATTTGAATAGCCCCGAATAAAATTCGGGGATTTTGTGATGAAAAATAATACCAACTACGAAGTAGTTGAATAAAAAAAATAACTAACTAAACCACATTAGATTGTAAATTATAAATCAGTTTACAATAATTAAGTCATTCAGAAGTACCGCTCAAGCGGTATCCTTCCCAAGGCAACCAACTTAGTTAACGGAATATTGGCTGCCAAATAAAGGAGATGCGCTGCATGACATATATTTAACTGTTGATCAGGTAATAGATCATTTAATTTTTATAGAAAAAGTTCAAAAGGGTTTAGCAGATTCAGAAAATGGTTTAGTAAAAAATAAAGATGAATCAAAACAAATATTGTCTAAATGGTTAAAATAACTTGGACTATTTCAGCTATTGAAGTTTAAAAAAGATAGCCACCTAAATTCCCATCAACTTTAATTTCATAATGGCAGCAACGCTCATGCTATCTGTAATAGTGCCATTCATTACCATTTCAAAAGCTTCGGCAAAAGGCAATTTCTTCAATTGTAATTGTTCGGTATCTTCAGGCTCTGCTTGTTTTTGAGTTAAGTTTTTTGCCACATAAATAATTGCCAATTCATCACTCACCGAATTACTCAAATGCATTTGCAATATTTCTGTCCATTCACTTGCTTCTAAACCGCATTCTTCCAAAAGTTCACGTTTAGCACTTTCTAATGGTGCCACGCCTAATGTTCCACCGCCTTCCGGAATTTCCCAGCTGTATTTATTTATTGGGTAACGATATTGACCAACCAACCAAGTATTGTTATTTTCATCTAATGGAATGATGCCAATGGCCAGGTTTTTAAAATGTACTTTACCGTAAATACCATCATTGCCATTTGGGTTAATTATTTCATGGTGTTCTACTTCTATCCAATTATTGTCGTAAGCAGTTTTTATACTTTTGGTTTTCCATGGATTTAGTTTTTCGTCAATCATTTCTTGCATTTTTTACTGTTTTACCAAAGTTTTCCAAATTACTCCGCGTTCATAAAATGGCTTACATTCTTTGCATTCGGTGTTTATGGTAGTATAAATTTTAAGCGTATCTTGATTAAATAACCAAATAGTAATTTTATTTTTTTTATTTTTAGGATTACTAAATTCCATTAAATTTCCTTCACTTTTATCAGCTGTTTCATCGTTTATAAATGTTTGATAGGTTTTGTATTCCTTGTCGCCTTTTACTTCGTTTAAAGCTGAAAATGATATTTTTTTATTTGTTTCTAAATCAATAAAAGTATGTTCAAAAAGCCTTTTATTAATTTCATATTTCATGGCGGGTAAATGCACGTTTGCTTTTACTATTGGATTATTGATTGCCTTAATAAAATAAAAAGTTTTTTTCGCAGCCGAATCATAATACATTAATTTGTTTTCGGGAGTTAAATACAAATTGCTATGAGGCATATGTGAAAGGTGTTGCAATGAAATTTCAGTTTCAGAAATACTATCACATTTTGTGTTCCAATATTCATAATCACCATTAACAATGGTTACACTATCAGAATGGGGTTTGATAATAATTTCGGAACAAAAAAACTGTTTGTGACCAATGATATTTTTGGTGGAATCAGTATAATTTAATAAGCTTTCTAATAGCCAATTACCGTATATTTCTGGTTTAATTCCTTCAGTTTTTGGAGCATTATTATTGCCGCAACCTTGAATAATTATAACAAAAAGTACGGCAAAAATATTTATATTTTTTTTTCGCATTTGTTTTCAATTAATTAAGTCAAAAATACAATTGATTAATTTGAAAACTGTTATACTTTTAAACAATTAAATTGTCAATTAGCCTGATATCTCCACAAAAAACAGCAGTTAAAATGACCGCTTCCTTGTAATGTTTTGAATGTCCATTCAATGTTGTTAAATGAGTGCGGTTGCAAATTTTAAAATATTCAATTTTTAAACTTTTTTGCGATTCAATCATTTTTTCTGCAGCCGCAATTAAGTTTTCAATGGTATCATTCCCCCAATTTTCCTTGATATAAAACAAGGATTTTGAAATAGCTAAAGCCTCTATTTGTTGCGCATCGCTCAATCTTGCATTTCTACTACTTAAAGCCAATCCATCTTTTTGCCTAACAGTAGCTTCTATATTGAATGTTATTTTTGGAAAATGTCTTTTAATTAATTCTTGAACAACTAAACACTGTTGGTAGTCTTTTTGTCCAAAAAAAGTTTGATGTGGTTCAATAATTTCAAATAACCTAGAAACAATGGTTATTACCCCATCAAAATGGCCTGGGCGTTTTTCGCCTTCTAAAGCCTGAGTAATTTCACCATAATCTTCAGTGTTTTTTGCTTGCCCATTTGGATACATTTCCAAAACATTTGGCATAAAAAGCACATCGCATTTTACAGCAGCCAAAATCTTCATATCGGCACTGGAATTTCGAGGATATTTTTCTAAATCTGAAGGATTATTAAATTGAGTTGGATTTACAAAAATACTACAAATAGTTAGGTCAGTTTGAGCCTTTGATTTAAGAATTAATGAGATATGTCCTTGGTGTAATGCTCCCATTGTTGGAACAAATCCGATGCTTTTTCCACCACCTTTTTGAGTATTTAGGTAAGTTTGTAGTGTTTTTATAGTTTTAAATACAATCACTTAGTTTTGATTTACAGCGTTTTGCCTTTTTTAGGCAATTTTTTTGTGGCAAATATTAATCAATATATTAACATTATCGTAAATTTGCATACTTTTTTAAAAAAAAGTTAATTAGTATGGCCAAGAAAAAAGTTCTTTTTGTTTCGTCTGAAATGACACCTTATTTGCAAGTTACCAATGTTGGAGAATTAGCAAGAAGATTGCCACAGGCAATTCAAGAAAAAAACAACGAAATTCGTGTATTAATGCCACGATTTGGTTGTATTAACGAAAGAAGGAATAAACTTCACGAAGTTGTTCGTTTATCAGGTATTAATATTACAATTGACGACAATGATAACCCGTTAACAATTAAGGTTGCATCGCTTCAAGAAGCTAAAATGCAGGTTTATTTTTTAGATAACGAAGATTATTTTCACCGTAAATTTGTTTTTGCTAACGATAAAAATGTTTTTTATAATGACAATGATGAACGTACCATTTTCTTTTGTAAAGGTGCGCTCGAAACTGTTAAAAAACTAGGTTGGCAGCCCGATATTATCCATTGCCAAGGTTGGATGACCAGTTTAATTCCATTGTATATTAAAACCATTTACAAAGACGAACCTGTGTTTAGAAACGCAAAAGTAGTTTACTCCGTTTTTGAAAATCAGTTTGAAGAAAACTTAGGAAAAGATTTTGCCCGTAAAGCTGGTTTAAACGAAATTGATACCAAGCAAGTGGCTACTTTAGCTAAATCTGATAGCAATTCTTTATACATTACTGGAATTACTCATGCCGATGCAATTGTTAAAGCAAGTTCTGAAATAGATGCTGAAGTAATTAAATTTATTAAAAAGCAAAAAGGTAAATTAATGCATGAGCATGTTGAAGGTTCTTATGGTGATGATTACAACAATTTGTATGATGAATTATTGCAAAGTCAAGTTTAAAAACCTCTCAGCTATCAAAAATTTTATTCTATTTTTAAGTGCTTTTGCACTCTTGTATTCATCTTGTAAAAAAGATGTAAATACACTAAGCGTTGGATTTATTAATCCTGATTCAAGTTTTAATTCAACACAGGAATCTGTTTTTCTTAATTCTTATACTACCACTATGGATTCGTTGGCTACTCACCAACAATCTTTATACATTTTAGGAGCTATTAATGATCCTATTTTTGCTAAATCGCAAGCTACTATTTTAACTTCTTTTTCTATTCCTAATAACGCAGCTTCATTTTCGTTAGGTGATACCGCTAAAGTAAATAATATATTGGTTGATTCTGTAGTATTACAATTAAGAATTGGTAACGATACCACCTATATTGGCGATACAAATGCTATTCACGATATAAAAGTTTATGAATTAACTGAGCGGTTAAGTGAAACTACCGCCATATTTTCTAATAAAAACTATTTAAAATCTAGTAATGTTGTTGGAACATTTAACACTAAATTTTCACCTAGCGATAGCATAAAAAATACTTATTTGTATAGCAGTACAGTAATTCCAGCTTGTATGCGTATAAAAATGAGTGATGATTTTAAATTAAAAATTCAAAATCAACGCACCTTTTCTCAAAGCAGCTTTTACGATTTGTTTAAAGGATTTGCCATAGTTGATGAAAGTAATTTTGGTCCATATGAAGGTGGTTTTTGGTATATGAATTTAAACTCTATGTTTACTAATTTAATAGTTTACTACAGAAACGATACCACACATTTAAGAACTGAATTTCCAATTCAATTATCTAATACAAAGTACAATAAATACGTAAATAATAGCTCGTTTTTAACACAAGCAAATACCACAAAATTTACGGCTAATCAACAACGAGATATTGCTTATTTGCAATCTATGGGTGGAACAAAATTAAGAATGTTTATTCCCGATTCAACGCTAAATAGATTAGCGGCTTCGCCTCAATTAGCCATTCAAAAAGCTGAAATTGTATTAAAAGCTTTAGGCGGATTTGACGATAATAATTTTAAAATACCCAATCAGATTACTTTAATATCAACAGATTCGTTAGGAAGAAGTGTATTAACTGTAGATTCTTATACTGAGAATTTTTATTACCTTGGTGGAAGTGTGAAAAATGGTGAATACCGATTTAATATAGCCCGTGAATTAAATTTTTTATTAACCAATTTAAGAAATGGTTCTGGCAATAAGCATTATGGTTTAAGTGTGATTGTTCCAAATAGTACTTATGGTTCTGTTTTCCAAACTTCAGCACGAAGAGTAGTTTTAGACACCAAAAATTTACAACTTAAAATTAATTATACCGTTATAAAATAAATAGTAAAAAAATTTATTGTGATAGTTCAACTAAATAAACAAGTTAGTGCTAACCAAATTAGCAATATTCAATCCTTTTTAAAAGAACAGGATTTCGATTATATATACCAAGATTTCAATCATCAGTTAATTATTCCTGCTTTAAAAAATAAAAGTTTGTTGAGCCATTTTGATTTTATTTCGCAATCAATAGAAATTACAACTCCTTACCAGCTTTCATCTTTATTATACAAAACCAAAACTTCATTTGATGTGGATGGAATTGAAGTTGGTGGAAATGATTTAAACTTAATTGCTGGTCCATGTTCAGTAGAATCAGAAGATCAAATTCATGAAATAGCTGAGTTTTTAAACAAACAACAAATAAAATTTATAAGAGGTGGCGCGTTCAAACCACGCACTTCGCCTTATAGTTTTAGGGGTTTGGGAAATAAAGGTTTAAAATATATTCGCGAAGCGGCTAATAAAAATAACCTGCGTGTGGTAACTGAATTAATGGATTTAAGTAACCTGGACGATGTATATAACCACACCGATATTATTCAAATTGGTGCTAGAAACATGAGTAATTTTTCATTATTGGCGGAGTTAGGTAAAACCAAAAAACCCATTATGTTAAAGCGTGGCATGAGTGCCAAAGCAACGGAATGGCTTTTAGCTGCTGATTATATTTTGAGTGGTGGAAATGAAAATGTAATTCTTTGTGAACGTGGTATTAGAAGTTTTGATATACAAAACCGCAATGTTTTTGATTTAGGCGTTATTCCTTTAATGCAGTCGCTTTCACATTTGCCCGTTTTTGCCGATCCAAGTCATGGAGTTGGTAAAGCTGCTTTTGTAAATAAAATGGGACTAGCTGCTATTGCTGCAGGTGCTAACGGATTAATGATTGAAATTCACCCTCATCCTGAAAAGGCATTAAGTGATGGTGAACAAGCATTGACTTTTAATGAATTTGAAACGTTTTTAAATGCCACAAAGCCTTTGCTTTCAGCTATCAACAAAAGTGCTGACTTTATCGAATCAAATAATATTTTAAAATTACAAACTTTATTATAATATTGCATTAATTATGTGTGGAATTGTAGCTTATATAGGCCATAGAGAAGCCTGCCCTATTATACTTAAAGGGTTAAAACGTTTGGAATACCGCGGTTATGATAGTGCCGGTGTTGCTTTACTTGATAACAGTGGAGAATTTAAAGTTTATAAAAAAACAGGTAAAGTTGCAGATTTAGAAGCATCTATAGGTTCTCAAAGTACCACTGCCCATACTGGCATGGGTCACACACGTTGGGCCACTCACGGTGCACCTAACGATTTAAATGCACATCCTCATTTAAGTGGAAATGGTGAATTTGCTATTATTCATAATGGTATCATAGAAAACTATGCTACACTTAAAGAAATGTTAATTAAACGCGGACATGCGTTTAAGTCGGAAACGGATACAGAGGTTTTAGTTCATTTAATTGAAGAAATTCATAAAAATAATAATGTAAGTTTTGAAGAAGCTGTGCGCATGAGTTTAACTCAGGTAATTGGTGCTTATGCAATTGTTATTTTAAGTAAAAATACACCCGATTATTTAATTGGTGCCCGAAAAGGAAGTCCTATGGTATTAGGAATTGGCGAAGGCGAACATTTTATTGCCAGCGATGCAACTCCAATTGTAGAATATACACGAAATGTAGTTTACCTGAACGATGGTGAAATAGCCATTATTAAAGGAACAGAATTAACCATCAAAACAATTGACAATACCATCAAAACTCCTTTTATACATGAGTTAGAAATTAACTTAGAAAGTATTGAAAAAGGCGGTTATGAGCATTTTATGATGAAAGAAATTTTTGAACAACCTCGTTCTATTCTTGATTCATACCGAGGCAGAATTCAATTAAGCGAAGGTATTATTACCATGGCTGGAATTGATAAATTTGAAGATAAATTTAAAAATTTAAAACGAATTATCATCGTTGGATGTGGCACTTCATGGCATGCTGGCTTAGTGGGCGAATATTTATTTGAAGATTTTGCGCGTATTCCAGTTGAAGTAGAATATGCTTCGGAGTTTAGGTACAGAAATCCTATTATTGATGAAAATGATTTTGTAATAGCAATATCCCAAAGTGGTGAAACTGCTGATACTTTAGCAGCTTTAGAGCTAGCAAAAAGTAAAGGTGCTACTATTTTTGGAATTTGTAATGTAGTGGGTTCATCTATTCCACGTTTAACCGATGCAGGTGCTTATACACATGCTGGACCAGAAATAGGAGTGGCTTCTACCAAAGCATTTACCGCTCAAGTTACCGCTTTAACTTTAATGGCATTGTCTATTGCTCAAATTCGTGGTACGATAACTAAACAACGTTTCCATGAAATGATAGCAGAAATAGAAACCATTCCTGCTAAAATAGAAAAGGTTTTACAAACCAATGAAATGATTAAGGAATTGGCTGTTAAATTTAAAGATGCTAGAAACTTTTTATATTTAGGCAGAGGTTACGGATTTCCGGTGGCTTTAGAAGGTGCTTTAAAATTAAAAGAAATTTCATACATTCATGCTGAAGGTTATCCTGCTGCAGAAATGAAACATGGTCCTATTGCTTTGATTGACGAAGAAATGCCGGTGGTATTTATTGCTACGCAAAATAATAATTACGAAAAAGTAGTAAGCAGTATTCAGGAAGTAAAAGCACGAAAAGGCGTGGTTATTGCTATAGCAACCGAAGGCGATAAACACATAGCCGAAATGGTAGATCACGTGATATACATTCCCGCTTGCGAAGAATCATCATTGCCATTAATAGCTACTATTCCTTTACAATTATTAAGTTACCACATAGCAGTATTACGTGGCTGTAATGTAGACCAACCGCGTAACTTAGCTAAAAGTGTAACGGTTGAATAATGGTAAAAATCTTATAATATTTTACACAAAAAAGGCTTCAATAATTTATTGAAGCCTTTTTTTATTTTCGTCATTGCGAATGAAGTGAAGCAATCTCACTCTATACTTGGAATTGCTTCTAACGCCCAACTGAATTCTCAATTAAATACTAGTACCCAATTATTTTTCTTCCTTTTTCAACAACCTCTGCTTTCTTCTCCACTTCTTCTTTCATTTTATCCTTAAATGCTTGAATTCTTTCAGCAATTTCTTCGTTGGATGTTCCTAAAATTTGTGCGGCTAAAATACCTGCATTTTTTGCGTTATTAATAGCTACAGTTGCTACTGGAACTCCTGCAGGCATTTGAACAATAGAAAGCAATGAATCTAATCCGTCCATGGTTTTTAGTTTAACAGGCACGCCTATAACTGGCAATGTAGTAATACTTGCTACCATACCTGGCAAATGAGCCGCACCACCTGCACCTGCAATAATTACTTTAATTCCGCGGCCTTTTGCTTCCTTGGCAAAACTGAACATGCGGTCGGGAGTTCTGTGGGCCGAAACAACAGTTATTTCGTAAGGAATTTTAAATTCGTCTAAAACATTGGCAGCTTCTTTCATGATTTCTAAATCACTATCGCTGCCCATGATGATGGATATTTGCTTCATGTTATTTTGTAGTAAATAATTTTAGTTTTAATGGCTGCGAAAGTAACCATTTTTGGATAAAAGTTACTTTTTAGTAAATCCTAATTTATTACTTCGCTATCATTTTTAACCAAACGGCTTTCCAGTCTTTCCATTCGGCAGTATTGCTTAGGTTAGAATTATGCCAAATGCTAATAAAGGTTCCATTTACATTTTTAACAGCTTGTTTCATTTTTTCAATGGCAAATATGGCTTCATTGGGTGTAAATGCTTCAAAGTTTTTTAAAGTTACATCCATTATACAAGGCGAAAAAACTTGTAATGAAGTAGCTTTGTTTTCACTTAAATTGTAAAAGTTGAAACCTTTGCATGTACTTGCCCTAAAGCCAATTTTATTGGCGTAAGCCATGCTATAATCGTTTAAAATATTGGATTCAATCAAGTTTTTATAGCTGTTTGGTAATTTAAATTTCAGGAAATGAAATCGGCTATTTTCAATTGGTTGATTTGAAATTTTACTTAAAACATTTGTTTCGTTTTGCAGCATTGGTTTGATGGTGCTTGCGTGATAAGAAGGATGAACGCCAATGGGGAATTTGCTGCTTATGTGTTTTATTAATTGTTGGTAATCGGGGCTAGTTGGCAATAAATTTTTATCGTGTTGCCCTGTTTTTTCAGCTACTAAAAAAAAGAATATGCTGGCAGCTTGTTGCTTTTGCAGGTTTTCAAAAATAAAATCATAGGTATCGTATTCATCCTTCAATGATTGGTCGAACATCTTTATTAATTCAGAAAAGTTGAAGCGAAGCATGTTTCCAAGCGCTTTTTTATAAAACCTAAATTTACTTAAGCCTTTGTATTTATAAGCAAAATCAATGTCAAAGCTATGGATTTCGTGGTATTCACTAAGGGTATAATTTATTTCGGGATATTGTTTTTGAATGATGTTACCCAACTCCATGGCCCAAATATCAACCAAAGGCAATTGTAGAAAATGGTGTTTATAAGCCAAACTTTCTTCGGCTTTAAATCGTTGATGAATATCAAATTTGGGAACAATGTATTCTTCATAACGACTTAATAAATAAAAGGAAGCACTAAAAATATCAAAAGTAATTTGTTGTTTGGGCGCTTCAATTAATTTTGAAAAATCGAATGGAATATTGAAAAAAGTAAATTGAAATTTTTCGTTAGCAGTTACCTCAATTTCAATTTTAAGTATGTTTTCTTGGTATAATAAAGTATATGCGGGAATATTTACACAATTGGGAATATAGCTGTTCGAGTAATTTATTTTAGGCATGTGCGACCGCATAAAATAATCGTAGTTATTGGTTACGGTATAGGTAATTTGAAGCCTTTTGAAAAGGATTTCGTTCAGTATATACAGTAATCTTGGCGATTGATCGTCAGCTACAAAAATTAAAAGCATGCAGGAATAAGTTTTACCAAAACTAATTATTTACTTGGAAATAAAAAAAGGATTTAGCTTTCTGATTTTTTAAATAATATGTTTGCAGTGCAATGAAAAAAGCAAAAGCCTACGATAAAGATATATTTTGCCTAGAAGGAGACTGGAATAAGAATTTATTAAAGCAAAATAGTGTAAAAGCCGCCCTCGATTTTTTAAAAGACAATAGGGACATTGAATACATTCACAGGCATTGCGGCACGCGTGAAAATTTGGCTTTTTATTTAGAAGAATGGAAGTTGAAAAGATATGCCAAATATAGCATTGGCTACTTTGCATTTCATGGAAAACCAGGTCATATATTAATTGGTAAAGAACTAGTAAGTTTAGATGAACTAGCTGAAATGTTGGGAGATAATTGTAAAAACAAAATCATACATTTTGGTTCTTGTCATGTGTTAAGCACCGATACAAGGCTGCTCAAAAGGTTTTTAAGGAAAACAAATGCCTTATGCGTTTGTGGATTTCAAAAGGAAATAAAGTTCATAGAAAGTTCGGCATTCGATATTCTTTTATTAGATATGTTTCAAGAATATTTGGATGTAAGTAGGGTAGAAGCGCACATAAAAATGTATTATAAAACGTTTGCACAAAAACTAGCTTTTAAACTAATTCACTTGTGAAAAGTTTTCTAACTTTCTAAGGTTTTTACTTCATCAATCAACCATTTTCCAATGGGTTCTTTGGTCCAAATGCTTTTTATGCCCAATGTTTCAGCTGCTTTATAATGCATGCTTGTATCGTCAATGAAAATAGTTTCGTGGGCTAATAAATTATTTTCATCCAAAATAAGTTGCCAAGCTGCTGTATTTGGTTTGCGTAGTCCTATTTTATGCGAGTAATATATTTTATCAAATAAATCTTCCCATTTTTCATTTGGATGATCTACTTCAAATAATTTGGTAAATTCTTGAATATGTAATTCGTTGGTATTACTTAAAATGAATAATTGGTAATGCTTCCTAAGTTCCTTTAAAACCTCAATTCTATCAATGGGAACATCCAAAATCATGTTATTCCAAGCATTAGCAATTTCCACATCGCTGGCGCTTCCTTTTAGTTCAGCTTTGATGGTTTGAATAAAAGTTTCGGTATTCACCTGTCCAGTTTCATATTGTTTAAAAACAGGCAGTTTATCATTTACTTCGTCAAGGTCAATATTTAAGCGTTTAAAACTCCTAATAGTTCTATCTTGGTCAAGATTTACAATCACTCCACCTAAATCAAAAATTATAGCTTTATATTTTAGCATTTTAAAAAATTTATTTGCAATAATAGGAGTAAAAAGATACTTTCGCACTCCCTAAAATATCAGAAAATGAATTTTAGTAGGGCCTATAGCTCATTCGGTTAGAGCAACTGACTCATAATCAGTAGGTGCCTGGTTCGATTCCAGGTGGGCCCACGATATAAATCAAAGGCTTACAAGTTTTAAATCTTGTAAGCCTTTTTTATTTGCAAAAAATTTGCAAAACAATTGAGATAATACCAGAAAACGTAGGAAAGTTTAGGAAAAGGAAAATCTGTTTACACTTTTTAGATGATTGGTTTAATGATGAAGTAAGTTAATCTATTTATTCCTTAAATAAGAAATTTCTTCCTTCAATCCAGCAATAATTCTTTCATATAAATCTTTCTCCATTTCAGATTGGGAGAATACCATTTGTGTAGCAGCCTGACCACCCTTTTGGTTATAATTTTGTTGAATCATTATATTGTCCTCACCAATTAAAGTAACCAAATTAACATCAAGAATAATACTTAAATCTTTTAGTCTACTCAATGTCATACCATCTGGATTCTTTTCCATATTTGAATATGCTTGTTGTGTAACCTTAAGTTTTTTTGCCACAAATTCTTGAGAGAATCCTCTTGATTCACGTAACAATCTTATGTTTTCTGCTACTGATATTTTCATATTATTAGTTTGTATAATATGTATTTCTTTTGTAGGGTCAAAACATAAAATTGTGTTATTAAATAATTATCATTTTAAATTTTTTATAAATAATTCCAGTTCGACATTCTATGTCGGGACTATGATTTATTTTTGTAACTAAAATATATTTTAATTAAATATTACAATCATATTATTTTTAAAAATTTAATCAAAAAACTCAAAATCTCAAATGAAAAAATTATCCTTTCTTGCATTAATTTTAATTGCAGTTTCTTGTAGCAAAAATGAACCAGCTACAGTTAATCAACCACCTACAGTTGATTTTTCTTACTCAGGAGCAAATGTTCCTGCACCAGCAGCTGTTACTTTTACAAGTACAACCACCAATACTACAAGTTATTTATGGGATTTTGGAGATAATGGTTCTTCTACAGATGCCAATCCTGTTCATACATACATTGTTGGAGGAGTTTATACCGTTAAATTAACAGCAAAAGGAAATGGCGGTTCTACTTCTACCTATAAAACTGTTAACATTATTACAACATCAAACAACCCCACAGTTGATTTTACATATTCTGGAACTAATATGCCTGCACCAGCAACCGTTGCATTTACAAGTACAACCACCAATACTACAAGTTATTTATGGGATTTTGGAGATAATGGAACATCTACAGCTGCAAATCCTAATCATACTTATATAAATGGAGGAGTTTATACAGTTAAATTAACTGCAAAAGGAACAAGTGGTTCCACCTCTATAACTAAAACAGTAAATATTGGTGTAGCCCTAACAAAAGTAAAAATTACAAATATATCAGTAACGGGTATGCCTTTTACATCAAGTAATGGATCTGGATGGGATCCGCTTGATGGTCCTGATGTATATTTTAAAATTACAGATATAGCAAGTACAGTATTATTTAATTCAACTTCAAGTTCTAGAAAAAATAATATTACTATTAATAGTTTACCAATTTCTTGGTCGCTTACTAACCCTTTTGAAACTACAAATTTTTCTGATTTGAGATTTATTGAATTATGGGACTATGATACATTAGATCCAGATGATTATATAGGTTATGCTGGATTTGATTTTAGTTCATACAATTCAAGCTCTAATCCATATCCGTCATCTATTACATCAACGAATGCTGGAATTACAGTAACATTAGATTTAATTTGGTATTGATCCAAACAAAATAGTTAATAAACAAATGTGGAGTTCAGAACCCACATAAAAAAACGGGGCGCAATCTGAAAAGCCTGATGAGTAGGAAACAAAAAAAATTAAAAATTATTCATGAAAAAAATCTATTTAGTATTAGCATTAGCTCTAACTACAACTTTAGTAAATGCCCAAACGGCAAAAAATAAAATGAGAATTATGTTAGGATATGGCTTTCCTAATGTTCCAGCAGCAGTGCTTGGTGATGATGTTGATACAAAAACAGGCCCATATCAAATTGGTTACAAATTATTTTTAAGTGATAATTTTAGCGTAGGCTTAATGTATAATACTGCATCAGCAACTACGAAAACAGCTGTAGGCATAGATGAAAATCTCAATCCATATTCATATAATTTTGATCTAAGTTTTAGTACATTTTTAACTCAATTAGATTATTCTTGGGCAAACAAACCCACTCATAATTGGTATTCAGGTTTAAGTTTAGGTTACTCAAATGTTTCAGCAAAAGTAAATGTGACAACTGGTTCAGGTAACCCTACTTTTACAGCTGCAAGTAGTGGTTTGGCATATCATTTAACTTTAGTTGGATACCATGGAACTTTAGGAAAAGGTTTTGGAGTGTATAGTGAGCTTGGATATGGCTTTAATGGTATATTTAACGCAGGTTTTAGTTATTCATTTAACTAATAAATAAAATATATTTTAAAAAAAAGCTGCTCAAAACTATAGTGCACCCAAAAGTTTAGACAAATTTATAATTAATTTTGATAATAATGAGCTCGATAATTTATCGGGCTCATTCCGTTTAAATTTAGTTTAATTCTTTCATTATTATAATAAGTAATGTATTCTATTATTTCATTTTTCAGG